>NZ_JBHXJG010000336.1:0-6395 GCF_042723425.1 Streptomyces sp. NPDC058375
GCCCCGGTCCTCGATCGACCGGGGCGCCCACCCTTCTCACGTTTTCACCGACCGTAGGGGTCAGGGGGTCAGGGGCCTTCGTTGCCGCCGCCTCGGCCGCCGCCCGGTCCGCCGATCACGCCCTCCGGGAGCTCGATGCCGGGGAACCGGTTGCCGTCGTCGCCGCCGGGCCTGGCGTCCTCGCCGTCCCCGTCACCGCGGTCACGGCCCCGGTCGCGATCGCCCTTCTCCTTGTCCTCCTTCTCCTTGCCGCGAGGCACGGGGACGGGGTTGAACCCGGGAGTCTCGGCGGCGTCCAGCGCTCCGGTCATCGCGATGCGCCAGATCGGGCCGGGCAGGCAGCCGCCGCAGACCTTGTCGTAGTACTGGCCGCCGATGGTGACGTTGAACATCGAGCTCTTCTCGCCGATGTCGTCACCGACCCACACCGCGGTGGAGAGGTTCGGCGTGTACCCGACGAACCAGGCGTCCTTACGGTCGTTGGTCGTACCGGTCTTGCCCGCGTTGTCCCGGTCGCTGAGCCCGGCCTGCGTACCGGTGCCGTCCTCCACGACGCCCTTGAGCATCTGGTTGATCGTGTCCGCGGTCTTCTCGCTCATCGCCCGCGAGCAGGACGACTTCGGCACGGGAAGCTGCTTGCCCTGCGGGTCCTTGATGGACTCGATGGCGATCGGCGTGCAGTACGTGCCCCGGTTGGCGAACGCGGCGTACGCGCCGGCCATGGAGAGCGGGGTGCTCACCTCACTGCCGAGGGTGATCGACGGGTTCTCGACGATCTTCTTGCCGTCGCCGCGTTCGTAGCCGACCTTCTTGGCCATCTCGATGGTCTCGCAGAGGCCGGCCTTCTGCTCCAGCAGCGCGAAGTAGGTGTTGATGGACTTGCCGAGCGCGCTCGTCATGTCCCAGGTGCCCTTCTCGGACTCCAGCTCGTTCTGCAGGGGCCAGTCCGCGAAACCGGCCGGGGAGCCGGTGCAGTTCCGGAAGTCGCGCTCCTTGAGCGTCATCTTCCAGTCCGTCGAGAACGTCGTCGCCGGGCTGATGCCCTTCTCCAGCGCCGCGGCCGCGGTGAACGGCTTGAACGTGGAGCCGACCTGGAAGCCGTACGTGCTGCCGCCCATCTTGTTGCTGACGGAGAGGTTGAGCACGGTCTCGTTCTGCTTCTGGTCCAGGCCGTACGGGCGGGACTGGCCCATGGAGAGGATCTTGCCGCTGCCCGGCTGGACCTGCACCACGGACGCCGCGAACTTGTCGTCCTTGTTGACCTTCGCGGTGGCGGCCTCGTTGGCCGCCTTCTGGGCGCGCGGGTCCAGCGTGGTCCGGATGGTCAGACCGCCGAGGTTCCAGAGCTTGGCCCGGTCCTCGTCGGTCTTGCCGAAGGCGGGGTCGGTGAGGATCGTCTTGCGGACGTAGTCGCAGAAGAAGCCGGAGCCGCTGACGGCGGTGATGCAGCCGTTCTTCGGCCGGGACACCTTCAGCTTGATGGGCGTCTCCATGGCCTTGTCGGCCTCGGCCCGCGTGATGCTCTTGACCGCCGCCATCCGCGCCAGCACGGTGTTGCGGCGCTTGGTCGCTTCCTCCGTGTCGTTGACCGGGTCGTAGCGGCTCGGCGACTGGACGATGCCGGCGAGCAGCGCGGCCTCCTCCACCTTGAGGTCCTTGGCGCGCTTGGAGAAGTAGCGCTGGGACGCGGCCTCGATGCCGTACGCCTGCTGCCCGAAGAACGTGATGTTGAGGTAGTTCTCCAGGATCTTCTTCTTGCCGAGCTCTTCCTCGACCTGGATCGCGTACTTCAGCTCGCGGACCTTGCGGCCGAGCGTCTGCTGCGTGGCCTGGGCGACCTTCTCCGGGTCGTCGCCCGCCTCCTCGACGAAGACGTTCTTCACGTACTGCTGGGTGAGGGTCGACGCGCCCTGCGCGGCCCCGCCCGCCTGTACGTTGCGGTTCATCGCGCGGAGGATGCCCTTGAGGTCGACCGCGCCGTGCTCGTAGAAGCGGGAGTCCTCGATCGCGATGATCGCGTCCTGCATGTACGGCGAGATGTCCTTGAGGGGGACGACCGTGCGGTCGCGCGAGTACACCGTGGCGATGGTGCCGCCGTCGCGGTCCTGGATCGTGGTCCGCTGACTGAGCGGTGGTGTCTTGAGGTTGGAGGGGATCTCGTCGAATCCTTCGACCGTCCCCTTGGCGGCGAGCCCCAGCGCTCCGGCTGCGGGCAGCGCGATGCCTGCCAGGACAGCTCCGGAGAGCGCGGCGACACCGAGGAACTTGGCGGCCTGCTGGGTCGTGGTGAGACCCCCGCCCGAGCGCTTCTTTGGCATAGGGGGCAGCCTAATCCGTAGTGATGAACGTGTCGCAGGAGCAGGGGGCTCTCGGAGCGTTCCCGTACCGGACCGTGACATCCGGGCGGCTCGGAGACATGGCCCACCATCACGGCGCGGGCGCGCGCGGACGCGGGGCGCCTACGTTCCCATTCGCCGGACAGACGGGCAGGCCTTGGCCTAAGCTGCTCTCAACTGTCACAGCAGTCCGGTTCCGTATCAAGCCCCCTGCCGCCCCATGCGCATCTTCTGGTCATTCTTCACCCGGCCGATGTGCGACCGCATTGCCCTTCACGCACCCATCGAGGCGCTCCCGAAATCGCCCCGTATGTCGCGAGAAGTCCTTTGCAACTTGAGTGCACTGTCCCTTTTTCACGGCGATAGTCGCGTATGTCCTCGGCTCACTCCCCTGGGTGATCTGCCGCATACGCATAGTCCGTTCGGACCATTCAAGATTGGGCCCGAAGGGGGTGTTGTGCTGTCCCCACCTTCCGTAACGTCCTCAACTGGCAGCGGTGAATATGCCGCTACCGCCGTGGGGGAGCCTCGATTCGGGAGAGGACGGCGCCGGCATGGGCTGGGTAACCGACTGGAGTGCGCAGGCAGCCTGCCGCACTACCGATCCGGATGAACTGTTCGTACAAGGGGCAGCGCAGAACAGGGCCAAGGCGGTGTGCACCGGATGTCCGGTGCGGACCGAGTGCCTGGCCGATGCGCTGGACAATCGCGTCGAATTCGGCGTGTGGGGCGGAATGACGGAGCGGGAGCGCCGCGCACTGCTGCGCCGCCGGCCGACTGTCACGTCCTGGCGCCGACTGCTGGAGACCGCGCGCAGCGAGTACGAGCGGTCCACCGGCATCCTGCCCGGAGTCATCGGGCTGGAGGACGAGGAACTGCACGAGACGTACGCCGCCGTGGGTTAGCGGGGCAGCGGGTCAGCGGGTCAGCGGCTACGCCGCTCCGGCAGGAGCAGAGGCGGAGCCGTCCGCCAGGCGGTCGCCGATGGCCCGGAGGCCGTTCAGGTCGTGTACGTCGCCGGGCAGCGCTGCCACGGCCGTCACCGGCACCTCCGGGTGGAGCGCGGTGAAGCGGTCGCGGGTGTGGTGCTCGCGGGCGACTACCTGCATGCGCTCGGCGTGCAGGCGCAGGAGACCCGCCGTCAGTTCCTCGATGCTGATGACATCGATCCCGTCGATCCCGTCGATGTTCTCGTGGGGCGGCTCGTTCTCCGTCGTGTCCTGGTGCGCGGCTGGGGTCTTCGGACCGGACGACTGCCCTGCCTCGGGGGAGGGGGGCGGCTCGGTCGTTCCGGAAGCGGTGACCGCCGGGTCGGGGGCCGCCTGGTCACCAAGGCCAGCTTTCCCGGCCCTCTGATCCACAATGCGGGCGTCGTCAAGATTTTCTGCGGCGGTCAGCGCCTGCTCGGCGGAGAGCCGCGAAGCCTCGCTGTCGTGCACGCGGTTGAGGACCAGACCGGCCAGCGGCATCTTCTCGGAGGCCAGCCGCTCGACGAAGTAGGCGGCCTCGCGCAGCGCGTCCTGCTCCGGCGTCGCGACCACGAGAAAGGCCGTGCCTGGCGCCTGGAGCAGCTTGTACGTGGCGTCCGCGCGGCTGCGGAAGCCGCCGAACATGGTGTCCATCGCGGCGACGAACGTCTGGACGTCCCGGAGGAACTGACCCCCGAGCAGCTTGCCCAGCGTGCCGCTCATCATCGACATGCCGACATTGAGGAACTTCATCCCGGCCCGGCCGCCCACCTTCGCCGGGGCCATCAGCAGCCGGATGAACTTCCCGTCGAGGAACGAACCCAGCCGCTTCGGCGCGTCCAGGAAGTCCAGCGCGGAGCGCGAGGGAGGGGTGTCGACGACGATCAGGTCCCACTCGTCGCGTGCCCGCAGCTGCCCGAGCTTCTCCATCGCCATGTACTCCTGCGTACCGGCGAACCCGGCAGACAAGGACTGGTAGAAGGGGTTCTCCAGGATCGCCTTCGCCCGTTCGGCGTCGGCGTGCGCCTCGACGGTCTCGTCGAAGGTCCGCTTCATGTCGAGCATCATGGCGTGCAGTTCGCCGTCGCCGTCGATGCCGTCGACCCGGCGGGGCACGTTGTCCAGCCGGTCGATGCCCATGGACTGGGCGAGGCGGCGGGCCGGGTCGATGGTGAGGACGACGACCTTCCGGCCGCGCTCGGCGGCCCGTACGCCGAGCGCGGCGGCCGTCGTGGTCTTGCCGACGCCGCCGGAGCCGCAGCACACGACGATCCGGATGCCCGGGTCGTCCAGCAGTGCGTCGGTGTCCAGTCCGGCGACGGCGTCCGTGTCCGGCCCGGCCTCGGCCACCGTGTCCGTGTCCGTGCTCATGCGTCCCCCTCTTCCCCCGCGCCCTGCTTACGGAGCTCCGTGGCCAGGTCGTGCAGCGCGGCGAGGTCCACCCCGTCGCCGATCAGCGGCAGCTCCGCCGTCGGCAGGCCGAGACCGCCCAGCACCGCGCGCTGCTCCCGCTCCAGGCCGACCCGCTCCGCGTGCTCGGCCGCCTGCGCGATCAGAGGACGTACGAGGGCGGCGGAACCGGTCACTCCGGCCCGGGTCAGCGTCTTGGCGATCTCCTTGCGGCGGCCGCCGGCGGCGGTGCGCAGGGCGTCCTCGTCCAGCAGATGCGGGCGGACCATGTTCACGAAGACGCTGCCCACGGGCAGTTCGGCGGCGCGCAGCTCGGCGATGCCGTCCGCGGTCTCCTGGACCGGCATCTCCTCCAGGAGGGTCACCAGGTGGACCGCGGTCTGCGGGGACTTCAGGACCCGCATCACCGCCTGCGCCTGGTTGTGTATCGGGCCGATCTTCGCCAGCCCGGCCACCTCGTCGTTGACGTTCAGGAAGCGGGTGATCCGCCCGGTCGGCGGGGCGTCCATGATCACGTGGTCGTAGACGAACCGGCCCTGCTTGTCCTTGCGGCGTACGGCTTCGCACGCCTTCCCGGTCAGCAGGACGTCCCGGACGCCGGGCGCGATCGTGGTGGCGAAGTCGATCGCGCCGAGCTTCTTCAGGGCGCGGCCGGCGCTGCCGAGCTTGTAGAACATCTGGAGGTAGTCGAGGAGCGCGCGTTCGGCGTCGATCGCCAGCGCGTACACCTCGCCGCCGCCCGGCGCGACGGCGATCTTGCGCTCCTCGTAGGGGAGCGCGTCGGAACCGAAGAGCTGGGCGATGCCCTGCCTGCCCTCGACCTCGACGAGGAGGGTGCGCCTGCCCTCGGTCGCGAGGGCGAGCGCGAGGGCGGCGGCCACCGTGGTCTTACCGGTACCGCCCTTGCCGCTGACGACCTGGAACCTGCTCACGTATTCGAGCCTAACCAGTCCTGCCCCGGCCTACGCACGGGACCGTACGTGCCAGGCGTTACAGTCGGGCCCATGACCAAGTGGGAATACGCGACCGTGCCCCTTCTCGTGCACGCGACCAAGCAGATTCTGGACACCTGGGGCGAGGACGGCTGGGAGCTGGTCCAGGTCGTTCCCGGCCCGAACAACCCCGAGCAGCTCGTGGCCTACCTGAAGCGGGAGAAGGCGTAGTGGCGGGCGCCGTCGAATCGCGCCTCGCCGAGCTGGGCCTGACCCTGCCCGCCGTCGTGCCGCCGCTGGCCTCGTACCAGCCGGCCGTGCAGTCCGGGGTGTACGTGTACACCTCGGGCCAGCTGCCGATGGTGGACGGCAAGCTCGCCGTCACCGGCAAGGTCGGCGCCGAAGTCACGCCGGACGAGGCGAAGGAGCTCGCGAAGACCTGCGCGCTCAACGCGCTCGCCGCCGTGAAGTCGGTCGCCGGTGACCTGGACCGGATCAAGCGCGTCGTGAAGGTCGTGGGCTTCGTCGCCTCGGCCTCCGACTTCACCGGCCAGCCCGCCGTGATCAACGGCGCCAGCGAGCTGCTGGGCGCGGTCCTCGGCGACAAGGGCGTGCACGCGCGCAGCGCCGTGGGCGTCGCCGTGCTGCCGCTGGACGCACCGGTCGAGGTCGAGGTCCAGGTGGAGCTCGTCGAGGCCTGAGAACCCCTTCCCGTACGTTTCCGATCCCGCCCGGTCCTCATGACCCGC
>NZ_JBHXJG010000337.1:0-6230 GCF_042723425.1 Streptomyces sp. NPDC058375
GGCGGGGGGGGGGGGGGGGGGGGGGGTTGGGGGGGGGGGGGGGGGGGGGGGGGGGCCGGGGGAGGAGTGGGGTGCGGGTCCGGCGGGGGTGGTGAGGCGGGGGCGGAGGCCCCCGCCTCTCTGTTACTTCTCCGTCACGCCTGCCGAGTCGAACGTCGCCACCTCGTGCATCGCCCGCGCCGCGCTCTGCACGATCGGGAGTGCCAGCAGTGCACCCGTGCCCTCGCCCAGGCGGAGGTCCAGATCGACCAAGGGGCGCAGGCCCAGCTTGTTGAGGGCCGCCACGTGGCCGGGCTCCGCGCTGCGGTGGCCCGCGATGCAGGCGGCCAGTGCCTCGGGGGCGATGGCCCGGGCGACCAGGGCCGCCGCGCCCGCGCTCACGCCGTCCAGGATCACCGGCGTACGCAGGGAAGCTCCGCCGAGGAGGAAGCCGGCCATCGCCGCGTGTTCCAGGCCGCCGACCGCCGCGAGCACGCCGATCGGGTCGGCCGGGTCCGGCTGGTGGAGGTCGAGGGCGCGGCGTACGACGTCGACCTTGCGGGCGTGCATCTCGTCGTTGATGCCGGTCCCCCGGCCGGTCACCTCGGCCGCGTCGATCCCCGTGTAGACACAGATCAGTGCGGCCGACGCCGTGGTGTTGGCGATGCCCATCTCGCCGGTGAGCAACGCCTTGTTGCCCGCCGCCACCAGGTCGCGGGCGGTCTCGATGCCTACCTCGATCGCGGCCAGCACCTCTTCGCGGGTGAGGGCCGGGCCGGTCGTGAAGTCCGCCGTGCCCGGGCGTACCTTGCGGGGCAGCAGACCGGGCGTCGCGGGCAGGTCCGTCGCCACGCCGACGTCCACGACGCAGACCTCCGCGCCCACCTGCGCCGCGAAGGCGTTGCAGACGGCTCCGCCGCCCAGGAAGTTCGCCACCATCTGGGCGGTGACCTCCTGCGGCCAGGCGGTGACCCCCTGGGCGTGCACCCCGTGGTCACCGGCGAAGATCGCCACGGCCGCGGGCTCCGGGATCGGCGGCGGGCACATCCGGGAGAGCCCGGACAGCTGCGCGGAGATGATCTCCAGCATGCCGAGCGCGCCGGCGGGCTTCGTCATCCGCTTCTGGCGTTCCCACGCCTCGCCGAGCGCCTTCGCGTCCAGCGGGCGGATCGCGGAGATCGTCTCCTGGAGCAGGTCGTGCGGCTCGGCGCCGGGCAGCGCGCGACGGCCGTACGTCTCCTCGTGGACGACCCACGACAGCGGGCGGCGCTTGGACCAGCCCGCCTGCATCAGCTCGGGCTCCTCGGGGAACTCGTCGACGTAACCGACGCAGAGGTACGCCACGACTTCGAGGTGCTCGGGCAGGCCCAGCGCGCGGACCATCTCCCGCTCGTCGAAGAAGCTCACCCAGCCGACGCCGAGGCCCTCGGCGCGGGCCGCCAGCCACAGGTTCTCCACGGCCAGCGCCGAGGAGTACGGGGCCATCTGCGGCTGCGTGTGGCGGCCGAGGGTGTGGCGGCCGCCGCGGGTCGGGTCGGCCGTCACGACGATGTTGACCGGGGTGTCGAGGATCGCCTCGATCTTCAGTTCCTTGAACTGCTTCGCCCGGCCCTTGGGCAGCGACTTGGCGTAGGCGTCGCGCTGGCTCTGGGCCAGTTCGTGCATGGAGCGGCGGGTCTCCGCCGAGCGGATGACGACGAAGTCCCACGGCTGCGAGTGGCCGACGCTCGGCGCGGTGTGCGCCGCCTCCAGCACCCGGAGCAGGACCTCGTGCGGGATCGGGTCACTGCGGAAGCCGTTGCGGATGTCCCGGCGTTCGCGCATGACCCGCAGCACGGCTTCGCGCTCGGCGTCGTCGTAACCGGGGGCGGGCGGGGTGGCCGCCTGCTCGGCGGGCTTCAGCGCCTCCACCGGCTCCTCGGGCTGTGCTGCCGTCACCGGCTGCTGCGGTGTCTCGGTCAGTGCCTGCGGCTGCGCTTCGGTCGCCTGCGGCTCCGGAAGGAGCTCCGGTGTCTCGATGACCTCGGGGCCGGTGCCGTCCTCGGCGTCGGGTGCGGCCACGTGGGCTGCCTCGGGCTCCGTCACTGCCACTGCGGGCTCGGAGGCAGGAGCCGGGGTCACTTCCTGCTCCGGCGCGTTCCCTTCGGCCGTTCCCTCGGCCACGGGCTCGGCGGCTTCGGCAGGCTGCTCGACCGGCTCTTCCGCGACGGGCTCCGGCTGTACGGGCTTGGGGGCGGGCGGCGTGGCCACCTGCTCCTCCGCCACGGCGGTCTCCGGAGCCACCACCGTCTCCGGGCTCTCGGCCACTGCTGCGGCCGGGACCGGCTCGGCGGCCGGTTCGGCGGGTTGCTCCCGTTCGGGCTGGGCCACCGGCTCAGGCTGCACCACCGGCTCGACGACGAGCGGTTCCTGTACGGGGGCCTGGGCTTCCGGGGCGGCGGCTTCCACCGGGGCCGCCTGTACGTCGGGCTCCGGGGTTACGGCGACGCCGTGCTGAGCCTCCACCGGCTCCTGCGTCTCGCTTGCGGTCACCTCGTCGGCCGGGGCCTGCACGGGTGCTTCCGCCGGTTCGGCCAGGGGCTCCGGCTGTGCCGCCTCGGGCTCAGGGACGAGGACCGGTCCGGCGGGGGGCATCGCCACCGCGGCCGACTCGGGAACGACCGTTTCTGCCGGGACGGCCTGCGGGGCCGGCTCGGGCTGCACCAGCTGATCCGGCTCGGCCGGCTGCTCGACCGGGGCGGCCGGGGCCGCCGGAGCAATCGAGGCCGCCAGGACTTCCTGGGGGGCGGGGACGGCCGCCTGCTCCGTCGGCTGAACCGGCGGGGCCGCCTGGACCGGCTGCTCGGCCACGACGGACTGCTCAGCCACGGCCTGTACGGCCTCGGCCTGCCCTGCCACCGCCTGCTCGGCGACCTCAGGCTCAGCCACCGCCTGCTCCGTCACCGCCTGCTCGGCCACGACAGCCTGCTCCGGCTCCGCCACGACCTGCTCCGGCCGCTGAACCGGCTCGGCTGCCGTCTGCTCGGCGGGCACCGGCTCGGCGGGCTGCTCCGGTTGGGCCCCCCACGGGGCGCCGGCCTGCGGGGGGATCTCGCCCAGCTGCGGCCCCGGCAGGGTCGAGGGGTCCTCGGCCGGGATGTCGAAGTACTCGGGGCCGGTCGTCGGCGGGCCCGCGTGGCGGGCGGGAGCGGCGGTCCGGGTGGCTCCAGCGGGGCCCCGGTCGGCCAGGGAGCGTACGACGCCGCCCTGCGTACCGCCGCCGTACGATGGAGGGTCGGCGGCGGCCGGGCCCCGGTGCAGGGGGCGGCGGGCCGGGGCGGTGGCAGCGTGGGCGCCGACCGGTGCGGGCGCGGGCGCCGGGATGCGTACGCCGTTGAGGTCGACGGAGCCGGAGTCGCGGCCACCGGACTCGTGCGTGCTGTGCGGCTCCACGGCGGCGGCCGCCTGGGCCTGCTGCGCGGGAACCTGCGGCTGGGGCTGCCCCACGGCGTGTTCGGTTACGAGGGGCTGTGCCACGGCGGCCGGCGCGACGGGCTGGCCCTGCGCGGCGGGGGCCGGGGCGGCCTGCGGGTCGCTCCAGGCGCCCTGGGAGGTCGGCATCAGCAGAAGGTCGTCGTCCTCGGGGGTGTGCTCGGAGGGGTCGAGGAAGGTGTGCGCGTCCGGGGCGGGGATGCCCGGCTGCTCCACCATGCCTGCGTTCTCCGGCAGTCCCTCGCCCGGGACCTGGCCGGTGTCAGTCATGCGTACCCCTCGCCCATCGTCAGTGCTCCTTCGGCCCTTCGCCCGGGACGCCGAACCACGGCACGCCGGTGCTCGTCATCAAGAACGAGCGGGCTCGCCGCGCGGCACGAAACGCCCGCGGGGCTTCCTATTCTCGCGGCCGTTCGCCGCCGCGACAGGCAGTTCTGCCACGGCTCACTGTGGACTGCGCCACGTTGCGCGTCCCCCGGGTTGCGCCGTACCACAGTGCGGACCAAAACGGTCCACTTTTCCGGACATTGACGAACGAAGCGACGAACGCCCGGGCGCGGTACAACAATCGGCCAGCCTACCTCGCGTACCGGGCGAACGGGTCAGGGGGCGAGGTCCGAACGCCCTGCGGAGAGAAGGAACACGACGGACCTCTCCCGCTCGGTCCACACCTCGGTGTCCAGGTCGACGGACTGGAGCAGCGAGCACTCGACGGTGTAGCCGTTCCCGGTGAGGGCCGCGCCGAGCGCCTCGGCCTCGTCCCGGTTGGAGGCGTGGGTGACGATGCGTTCCGGCCGCCGGTCGATGACGGCCCGGGCCACCGGGACTCCCCCGCCGCCGATCCGTACGACATCGGGTTCGGGCAGCCTTTCGAGGATGTGCGGGGCGCTGCCGCGGACGACCTGGACGGGGACGCCGAAGGCGCGGGCGGCGGCCTCGGTGCGGGCGCAGGCGGCCGGGTCGGCGTCGACGGCGATGACCGCCGCGCCGAAGCGGGCCGCCTCGACGGCGAGGGCGCCGCTGCCGGAGCCGATGTCCCAGAGCAGGTCGCCGGTGCGGGGGCCGAGACGGGCGAGCTGGGCGGCGCGCAGCCCGGGGAACTCGCCCTCGCCGGACTCCTGCATCCGCTCGGCCCCGGCGGCCCGGTAGGCCTCGGCGGGCAGGGCCCAGCCGCGTATCCCCTGGGGGTAGGCGGGTTGGCGGCCGGCTATCCAGGCGCCGGCGGGGGTGGTCTCGGGGCCGCCGCCGATGACGATGACGACGTTGGGGTCGCGCCAGGCGTGGTCGGCGGCCTTGTCGGAGGTGAGGACGGTGACGCGCTCGCGGGCGGTGCCGAGTTCCTCGCAGATGACGAAGGTGCGGTGGATCCCGTCGAGGAGGAGGGCCAGTTCGGCGGGGCCCGCGCCCGGCGAGGTGAGGACGGCGACCTTGTGGTGGGCCCGGCAGACGTTGACCGCGCGGCGCAGGGTGCGGGGGTGGGCGACGACGATCTGGGCGTCGTCCCAGGGCATCCCAGCCCGGGCGAAGGCGGTGGCCACGGAGGAGACGGCGGGGACGACCTCGACCTCCAGGCCGTGTTCGCGGGCGCGCAGGGTGCGGACGACGCCGAAGAAGCCGGGGTCGCCGTCGGCGAGGACCACGGCGCTGCCGCGGTGTCCGGCGATGCGGCGGGCGGCGAGGTCGACGCTGCCGAGGCGGATGCGTTCGGCGTTCGGGGGCACTTCCGGCAGGGCGAGGTGGTGCGCGGCGCCCGCGACGAGCGTGGCGGCCGAGAGCGCGGCCGTGGCCGCTCTGGTCAGTGGCGAGCCGTCCCAGCCGATCACCGTGACCCGGTCGGCCATCGTCGTCTGTCTCCTGGGGTGTCGGAGGGGTGGGGCGTTCACCCGTGCGGTGCCGGGCGTTTCCCGTACGGTGCCGGGCGGGAGAGCCGTGTGTGCCGGGCGAGGTGACCCGTGTGTGCCGGGCAGGGGTGAGGTTACCTGGTCCGGACCTTGGGCCCGCGGGGGGCCTCGGGCTCTACTTCCAGTCGTTGTACGTGCCGTAGCCGCCGGCGTCCGCGAGCTGTTCGGCGACGCCTTCGAGGTCCTCGGGGAGGAGTCCCCAGACGATCAGGTCGGTGCGGATGTCGGTCCAGCCGCCGTCGGTGCCGTTCTCGGTCCGGGTGCGGGCGATACGGGCGTTGCGCAGGACGCCTTCGCTGATGCAGCCGAGCTTCTGGGCGACCTGCTGGGAGGCGGTGTTGTCGGCGGGGGTGCGTAGCTCGATGCGTTCGAAGCCCTGGTCGCGGAAGAGCCATTCGGCTATGGCGAGCACGGATTCGGTGGCGTACCCCTCGCCGCGGGCCCAGGGGGCGGTGATGTAGCGGACCTCGGTGGAGCGGGTGCGCCAGTCGGTGTTGAGGAGTCGGACGCTGCCGACGAGCCGCTGGGTGAGGAATTCGGTGACGGCGAGGGCGATGCCCTGGCCGCCGGTGCGTTCGGCGGGGGCGATCCTGCGGACCCAGCGTTCGGCGTCGACCTGGGTGCAGGGATTCGGTCCGTCCATCCAGGCGACGACCGCCTCGTCGTTCATCATCTCGATGTACGCGGGGATGTCGGCCATCTCGAAGGGGCGCATCACCAACCTGTCCGTGCTGATGGAGATGGACGGAAAGGTGGTAGTCATGCGCAGCTCCATGCCGAAGACCGGGTAAAAGCACAGCATGCAGCATCGGGTCCGCCTTGTGCATGGGCGGGTCGGCACGACGGAGCCCCGCGCCTCCGGGGAGGGAGGGGCGGGGC
>NZ_JBHXJG010000338.1:0-6168 GCF_042723425.1 Streptomyces sp. NPDC058375
GGACATGTCCCCGGCCGCCCCTTCCGCATGTCCGCTTCTCCGCTAGCGGATCGGCATGCCCGAGAGCGTGCGGGCGATCACCAGGCGCTGGATCTCACTGGTGCCCTCGAAGATGGTGTAGATGGCCGCGTCGCGGTGCATGCGCTCGACGGGGTACTCACGGGTGAAGCCGTTGCCGCCGAGGATCTGGATGGCCTGCGCGGTGACGTCCCGGGCGGTCTCGCTCGCGTACAGCTTCGACATGGAGCCCTCGGCCGAGGTGAACGGCTTGCCGGTGGTGGCCATCCAGGAGGCGCGCCAGACCAGCAGCCGGGCCGCGTCGATGCGGGTGCGCATGTCGGCGAGCTGGAAGGCTATGCCCTGGTTGTCGATGATGGGGCGGCCGAACTGGGTGCGGGTCTTCGCGTAGTCGAGGGCGACCTCGTAGGCGGCGCGGGCGGTGCCCACGGCCATCGCGCCGACGGCCGGGCGGGAGGCCTCGAAGGTGGCCATGGCCGCGTTCTTGACCCGCTCGCCGCCGGTCCTGGCGCGCTCCCGGGCGCGGGCGAGGCGCTCGTCGAGCTTCTCCTTGCCGCCGAGCAGGCAGTGTCCGGGGACGCGGACGTCCTCCAGGACCACCTCGGCGGTGTGCGAGGCGCGGATGCCGTGCTTCTTGAACTTCTGCCCCTGGGAAAGGCCGGGGGTGTCCGGCGGCACGATGAAGGAGGCGTGGCCCTTGGAGCCGATGCCGGGGTCGACGACGGCGACGACCACGTGGACGCCTGCTATACCGCCGTTGGTCGCCCAGGTCTTGGTCCCGTTGAGGACCCACTCGTCCTTGGCCTCGTCGTAGACGGCCCGGGTGCGCATCGAGGCTACGTCGGATCCGGCGTCGGGCTCGGAGGAGCAGAAGGCGGCGACCTTCACGTCGTTCGCGTCGCCGTACATCTGCGGGATCCAGGTGCCGATCTGCTCCTCGGTGCCGTTGGCGAGGACGCCCACGGCCGCCAGGCCCGTACCGACGATCGACAGGGCGATGCCCGCGTCGCCCCAGAAGAGCTCCTCCATAGCCATGGGGATGCCGAGCCCCGTAGGGTCGAAGAACTGCTGGGCGTAGAAGTCCAGGGAGTAGATGCCGACCTTGGCCGCTTCCTGGATGACGGGCCAGGGCGTTTCCTCACGCTCGTCCCACTCCGAGGCGGCGGGGCGGATGACATCCGCCGCGAAGCCGTGGAGCCACTCCTTGACCTGCTTCTGGTCGTCGTTGAGCTCAAGCGTGAACTCGGCCATGTTCCCTCCAGGCACTGCGGCGAAAACCCGTACGTTACTTGCGGTAACCACAGTCTGTTACCGGCAAGTAGGCACTGTCAACCGCCATGGAGCCGATCAGGCGCCCGCCCCGCGGAGTGTTACGTTGCGCGGGCGTGCAGAAGCGATGCGACGGCATCGCGTGGCCAGGGGTGGGAGAGACGACATGGAGACCGCACGAAGCGCCGAGCGACAGCGGACCGCGGCCGAGCGCCGTCGCCGCGAGTTGCTGGAAGCGGCGGACCGGGTGGTACTCAGGGACGGTCCGCAGGCCTCGATGAACGCCATCGCCGCCGAGGCCGGGATCACCAAGCCGATCCTCTACCGCCACTTCGGGGACAAGGGCGGCCTCTACCGCGCGCTGGCCAAGCGCCACACCGACGCGCTGCTCGGCGCGCTGCGGGCGGCCCTGGACGCGCCCGCCGACCGGCGTGAGCGGGTGGAGGCCACGCTCGACACCTATCTCGCCGCGATCGAGGCCCGCCCGCAGGTCTACCGCTTCCTGATGCACCCCTCCGACGGGGCAGACGACGCCGCCCCCTCCCCCGAACAGGGCTTCGACGTCGGCCGGCACTCCGCCCCGCTGCTGCGCCGCCTCGGCGAGGAGCTGGGCCAGGTGATCGTCGAGCGAGTCGACCTCGGCCCGGACGGCGAGCAGATGGCCCGCATCTGGGGCCACGGGATCGTGGGCATGATGCACGCGGCGGGCGACTGGTGGCTCGCCGACCGGCCCTGCTCCCGCGAACGGCTCGTGAGCAGCCTCGCCGACCTGCTGTGGGGGCGGCTGGCGGAGGCGGGCGACCGCGACGTCCGGGGCGGGCCGGGGTTCTAGACGTACGCGGGGCGCGCCGGGTTTCTAGACGTACGCGGGGCGGCCCGGGTTCCAGGCGTACGCGAGGCGGGCCTGGGTTCTAAGGGGTGTTCCCGCGCGCCCAGGGCGCCTTGCGCGCCGCCCGCAGTGCCCGGGAGCGCCGCAGCCCGGTCAGCCGGTCGGTGTAGACGGTGCCCGCCAGGTGGTCGCACTCGTGCTGGAGGCACCGGGCGAACCATCCCGTCCCAGCGATCCGGACCGGCTCGCCGGTCATCGTCAGCCCCTCGACGACCGCGTGGTCGAAGCGTTCCGTGCCCGCTTCCAGGCCCGGAAGTGACAGACAGCCCTCCGGTCCGCGTACGGTGAGTCCGTCCGCCTCGACCAGTTCGGGATTGACCACGTGTCCCAGATGGCGGACATCGTCGTCGTCCGGACAGTCGTAGACGAACACCTTGAGCGGGACGCCGATCTGGTTGGCGGCGAGCCCGACACCCTGTGCGGCGTACATCGTGGCGAACATGTCCTCGACCAGCTTCGCGAGCGACGGACCGAAGTCCGTGACGTCCTCGCAGGGCCGGTGGAGCAACGGCTCGCCGAGCAGACTCATCTCACGGACGAGTCCGGAACTGCCGGGGATCGGGCGGTTTCGCATGGCGGCAAGCGTACGTTCCGCCGGAGCCGGGGAGTTCCCGTGGTGCCGCGGTGCGGTCGCCGCGCCGGACATCGATAGGCTGGGCGCGGACCGATGCAAGGAGGATCTAGGACGATGGCAGGCAACACGGAGCCGTTGTCGCCGCGGGCCAAACTGGCCGTGACGGCGGGCAAGGCCGCGGCGGCGGTGTCACGAGCCGCGGGGCGGGGCAGCGGATCGGTGATCGGCGGCCGGGTGGCGCTCAAACTCGACCCCGACCTGCTGGGGCGGCTGGCGCAGCACCTGGACGTGATCCTCGTGTCGGCGACGAACGGCAAGACGACCACCACCCGGCTGATCGCCGAGGCGCTGCGGGCCGCGGGGCCCGTCGTATCGAACGCGCTGGGCGCGAACATGCCCGCGGGCATCACCTCGGCGCTGGCCGGCGGCTCGGACGCGAAGTTCGGCGTGATCGAGGTCGACGAGAAGTATCTGGCGGGGGTGGCCCGGGACACCACGCCCAAGGCCATCGCGCTGCTCAACCTCTCCCGCGACCAGCTGGACCGCGCGGCGGAGACCCGGATGATGGCCGAGTACTGGCGCGAGGGCCTGTCCGGCTCGAAGGCCGTGGTCATCGCGAACGCGGACGACCCGCTGGTCGTCTGGGCGGCCTCCTCCTCGCCCAACGTAGTGTGGGTGGCGGCCGGTCAGGCGTGGAAGGACGACGCCTGGTCCTGCCCGTCCTGCGGCGGTGTGATGCAGCGCCCGGGCGACGACTGGTTCTGCGGGCAGTGCGGCTTCCGCCGCCCCGCCCCGAGCTGGGCGCTGAACGGCGACTACGTCCTGGATCCGCACGGTTCGGCGTGGCCGATCCACCTCCAGCTGCCGGGCCGGGCGAACAAGGCGAACGCCACCAGCTCGGCGGCCGTCGCCGCCGTCTTCGGGGTGCCGCCGCAGATCGCGCTGGAGCGGATGTACCAGGTGCAGGCGGTGGCCGGACGCTACGACGTCGTCACCTTCCAGAACCGTGAGCTGCGCCTGCTGCTGGCGAAGAACCCGGCCGGCTGGCTGGAGACGTTCTCGCTGATCGATCCGCCGCCGACGCCGGTGATCCTCTCGGTCAACGCCCGTGGCGCGGACGGCACGGACACCTCCTGGCTGTGGGACGTGGACTACACCCAGCTGGCCGGACACCCGATCTTCGTGCTCGGCGACCGGAAGCTGGACCTCGCGGTCCGCCTCGAAGTGGCCGGTCTCGACTTCCGGGTCTGCGAGAACCTCGACGAGGCCGTGCAGTACGCCCCGCCCGGCCGTATCGAGGTCATCGCCAACTACACCGCCTTCCAGGATCTGCGCCGTCGTGTCGGCAACTGACCCCGGCCCCGGCCACCTCCGGAGAGGACGAAGCATGAGCAACAACGGTCTGCGTCTGGTCTGGGTCTACCCCGACCTGCTCAGCACCTACGGCGACCAGGGCAACGCGCTGGTCGTGGAGCGGCGGGCCCGGCAGCGCGGTCTGGACGTGCAGCGCGTCGACGTGCGCAGCGACCAGCCGGTGCCGACGTCCGGCGACATCTATCTGATCGGCGGCGGCGAGGACCGGCCGCAGCGGCTCGCGGCGGAGCGGCTGCGCCGCGACGGCGGGCTGGCCCGGGCCGCGTCCAACGGCGCGATCATCTTCTCGGTCTGCGCGGGCTACCAGATCCTCGGCCACGAGTTCGTCAACGACCTCGGCGAGCGCGAGCAGGGTCTCGGTCTGCTCGACGTGGTCTCCACCCGCGGCGAGGGCGCGCGGTGCGTCGGCGACGTACTGGCGGACATCGACCCGCAGCTCGGCCTGGAGCCCCTGACCGGGTTCGAGAACCACCAGGGCGTCACCCATCTCGGCCCGACGGCACGGCCGTTCGCCCGGGTCCAGTTCGGCCGGGGCAACGGCACCGGAGACGGTACGGAGGGCGCGTACAACGACACGGTCTTCGGGACGTACATGCACGGTCCGGTGATGGCCCGCAACCCGCAGATCGCCGATCTGCTGCTGAAGCTGGCCCTCGACGTGAACGCGCTGCCGCCCACCGACGACCGTTGGTACGAGGCGCTGCGCGCCGAGCGGATCGCCTCGGCGACGCAGCCCGCCTGAGGCGCTTCCCGCTCGCATGAGCAAAGCACCCGCCTGAGAGGGCTTCCGCTCGGTTGAGCAGAGCCCGCCTGAAGGGTTTTCCGCTCGGTTGAGCGAAGTCCATTAGGCGGACGGCCGGTTCGGTCCCGCCACCCTGCGCCGGTAGGGTGGCGGGGATCCAACCGGACGGCGTGGTCCGGTCGTCGACTTACACGTTGCAAAGGTTTCCGGGCCATGCGCATTGGCGTACTCACCTCCGGCGGCGACTGCCCCGGCCTCAACGCCGTCATCCGTTCCGTCGTGCACCGCGCGGTGGTGGACCACGGCGACGAGGTCATCGGCTTCCACGACGGCTGGAAGGGCCTGCTGGAGGCCGACTACCGCAAGCTCGACCTCGACGCGGTGGGCGGCATCCTGGCCCGCGGCGGCACGATCCTCGGCTCCTCCCGCGTCCAGCCCGCGCATCTGCGCGACGGTGTGGAGCGGGCCCGTGGACATGTCGCGGACCTCGGCCTGGACGCCATCATCCCGATCGGCGGCGAGGGCACGCTGAAGGCGGCGAACCTCCTCTCCGAGGCCGGGCTGCCCATCGTCGGTGTCCCGAAGACCATCGACAACGACATCGCCTCCACCGACGTCACCTTCGGCTTCGACACCGCCGTCGGTGTGGCGACCGAGGCGCTGGACCGGCTGAAGACCACCGCCGAGTCGCACCAGCGGGTGCTGATCGTCGAGGTCATGGGCCGGCACACCGGCTGGATCGCCCTGCACTCCGGGATGGCCGCCGGCGCGCACGCGATCGTGGTGCCCGAGCGCCCCTTCGACATCGACGAGCTGACCGAGCTGGTCGGCAAGCGGTTCTCGGCGGGCAAGAAGTTCGCCATCGTGGTGGTCGCCGAGGGCGCCAAGCCCCGCGAGGGCTCCATGCAGTTCGAGCAGGGCGTCAAGGACATCTACGGCCACGAGCGGTTCGCCGGGGTGGCCACACAGCTCTCCGGGGAGCTGGAGCAGCGGCTCGGCAAGGAGGCCCGCCCGGTCATCCTCGGCCACGTCCAGCGCGGCGGCACGCCGACCGCGTACGACCGGGTCCTCGCGACCCGGTTCGGCTGGCACGCGGTGGAGGCGGCGCACCGGAGCGAGTTCGGGATGCTGACCGCGCTGCGCGGCACCGACATCGTGATGGTCCCGCTGGCGGAAGCGGTCGAGACGCTGAAGACGGTCCCGGCCGAGCGGTACGCCGAGGCGGAGTGCGTGCTCTAGAACACCTCGTCAGGACACGTCCTTCCAGAACTGCCCCCGGCCGCAACCGCGGCCGGGGGCAGT
>NZ_JBHXJG010000339.1:0-6147 GCF_042723425.1 Streptomyces sp. NPDC058375
GGGTCACCGCCGTACCGGGCGTCATCGCGCTCCGCCTCCCGTACCGGGCCCCGCTCAACCCCGGCAACCTCTTCGGTCACCTCGCCGCGACCGCCGTCCCCGGCGTCGAGGAGTGGCGCGACGGCGCGTACCGCCGCACTCTCACCCTCCCGTACGGGCACGGCGTCGTCGCCCTGACCTCGCAGCCCGACCACATCGCCTGCCGGCTCTCCCTGACCGACCCGCGCGACCTCACCCGGGCCATCAGCCGCTGCCGCTGGCTCCTCGACCTGGACGCGGACCCGGTCGCCGTCGACGCGCACCTGCGCACCGACCCGCTGCTGGCCCCGCTGGTCGACGCGGGCCCCGGCCGCCGGGTGCCCCGTACGGTGGACGGCGCTGAGTTCGCCGTACGCGCGGTGCTCGGCCAGCAGGTCTCCACCGCCGCCGCCCGCACCCACGCGGCCCGGCTGGTCACCGCCCACGGCGTTCCGGTCGACGACCCCGAGGGCGGGCTCACCCACCTCTTCCCGACCCCGCAGGCGCTGGCGGGCCTGGACCCGGAGGCGCTCGCGCTGCCGCGCACCCGTCGTACCACCCTCACCACGCTCGTCGCCGCCCTCGCGGAGGACCGACTGCGCCTCGGAACCGACACCGACTGGGAGCGGGCCCGCGCCGAACTGGCCGCGCTGCCCGGCTTAGGCCCCTGGACGGTCGAGTCCATCGCCATGCGGGCCCTCGGCGACCCCGACGCCTTCCTCCCCACCGACCTCGGCATCCGCCGCGCGGCCGAACGCCTCGGCCTCCCGGCCACCCCGGCCGCCCTCACCGCACGGGCCGCCGACTGGCGCCCCTGGCGCGCGTACGCCGTGCAGTACCTCTGGACGGTGGACGACCACCCCATCAACCACCTGCCCGCCTGAAGGAGATCCCCCATGACCCCTGTGCCTTCCATGACCGGCGTGACCGGCATGGTCGCGGCCAAGCAGCAGACCGTCGTCGACAGCCCCTACGGACCGCTGACGCTCGTCGCCACCGACGGCGTCCTCTCCGCCCTCTACATGACCGACCAGCGCCACCGCCCACCCCAGGAGACCTTCGGCGTCCCCGATCCGGAGCCGTTCGGCGAGGTGATCGAGCAGCTCGGCGCCTACTTCGCCGGGGACCGCATCGCCTTCGACCTGCCGCTGGACCTCGCGGGCACCCCGTTCCAGCGGAGCGTCTGGGCGGAGCTGCTGAAGATCCCGTACGGCGAGACCCGTACGTACGGCGAACTGGCCGAGGAGCTCGGCAAGCCGGGCGCCTCCCGGGCGGTCGGGCTGGCCAACGGCAGGAACCCGGTCGGGATCATCGTCCCGTGCCACCGGGTGATCGGTGCCTCCGGGGGCCTGACCGGATACGGCGGCGGCCTGGACCGCAAGCAGCGGCTGCTGGCGTTCGAGAGCGGTGGGGCGCGGGGCGGGGCCCAAGCGCTCTTCTGAGACGGGGCGGCCCGGGGGAGTACCGAAGCCGGTACGCCCCCGGGCCCGCGCCGACCCGCGTCGAGCCGGTCCTCAGCCGGTGAAGATCTCCACGGCCGTCCAGACGGCGAGGCCCAGCATGCAGATCCCACCGATGCGCTGCACGGTCTTCAGCGGTACGCGCTTCGCGATGAACTTCCCCGCCAGCAGCGCCAGGGCCGACACCGACATCAGGGCTGCGGCCGAACCGATCGCCGTGGACCAGGTGCCGTTGCTCGCCGCCAGGTTGGCGGTGGTGATCTGCGTCAGGTCGCCCCACTCGCTGATGAAGACCGCCATGAACGCGGTCGAGTAGACCGGCCAGAAGCCGGTCACCGTCTTCACCTCGGCCTCATCATCGTCGTCCCCGCCGCTGCCGCGCAGCAGGAGGAACGCGCCGAGGGCGAAGAGCGAGGCCGATACGAGCTTGACGACCCAGTCGGGCAGCAGCCCGATGAGGCTGCCCGCGCCGACGGCGATGGCGACGTGCACGATGAACGAGGACGAGGTGCCGAACCACACGTAGAGCGGGCGCATCCGCGTGCCCATGGCGAGCGAAGCGAACATCGTCTTGTCGGGGAGCTCCGCGAGGAAGATCAGCCCGAAGGCGGTGATGATCGCCAGAGGGTCGAGGTGCATTCCGGGTGGCTTTCTGTGCGAGCCGGGCCCCGGATCTTCGCGAAGCGCCGCACGGGCTTTTCGGAGGACCACTCGGCCCGGCATGACGGCAGCGCCCACAGGGCGTGGGCGTGTCATACAGGACCGAAGGTCTCGCCCGCCCACGAAACCCTTCTCAGGATCCACGAGCCCGGCCACCGGGAACCCGAGGGCTCCAGTGTGTCGACGACCGGTTTGCGGGGCTACTCCCCTTCGCAGCCGTCAACGATACCGCACCCGGTCCGGCGAGGGGCCCGGTGTTCGAGTCGTGGACGCCTCGGTAGAGTCGTGGTGATCACCCGGACCGGCGGTGGTCCCCACTCCTCACCACCCCTCCCACCACGACGGGAAGTGCCCCGATGAGCCGCCGTTCCCGCAAGGACGTGCCCGCCCAGGGCGCCGGCCGCCCCACCGTCAGCGTCTGCCGGGGCTGCTGCTGCGGCACCGAGAAGATCCCGGGCGTCGACCACGCCGCCCAGCTGGCCCGGCTGCGCTCCGGTCTCGACGGCGCCGCCACCGTACGGGCGGTCGAGTGCCTGGACGCCTGCGAGCAGGGCAACGTGATCGTCGTCCAGCCCTCCGCCGAGGGGCGCAGGGCCGGGGGACGGCCGGTCTGGCTGGGCCTGGTCAACGACGAGCACGCCGAGCAGGACATCGTGACCTGGGCGGCGGCCGGCGGCCCGGGGCTCGCGGAAGCCCCGGACATCCTCGACCTGTACGTCTTCAAGCCCTCGCGCCGGGTCTCGGCGGGCCTGGACGGCTGAGAGCCCGCACCGCCGGGGCTCCCTCACAGGCCCTGCGTCAGCCGATGCAGCCGCAGGGCCAGCTGGACCTCCAGCGTGCGGGCGGGCGAGTTCCAGTCCGGGCCGAGGAGCCGGCCGATGCGCTCCAGCCGCTGCACCACCGTGTTCACATGGACGTGGAGCGACGGCTTGGTCCTCGCCTGCGCGGCCGCTCCCGGTGCGTCGGACGGCGTGACCAGGACGACGTGGTCGTGGTGGAGTCCGGCCAGCCCGTTGAGGGCCTGCGCGCTGCGGGCGGTCGCGGCCAGCAGCCGGTGGCGGGGGGCCACATCGCTGTGCGCGACGAACACACTGTGGCGACGGTTCAGAATGACGCCGAGCCGGCGGGCACGCGCGGCGAGGGTGCCCGGGTCGCCGGTGCGCGCGAGCAGGTCGCCCAGCAGCTCTCCCCGTACCCGGTCCTCCGTCTCGGCCCGCACCGGACCGGAACGGGAACGGCCTTGCGCCGCGCCTACCGTACGGCGACGTAGTCCCCGGTCGACGACCTCGCGCCGGAGGTGGTGTTGCCGTGGTACGTCCACCGCCACGTGCCCGGCCCGGTCGCCTTCACCGTGGTCCTGAGGTCCCCCGACTTCCCCGACGTCGCCTTCTTGACCGTCTTGTACGAGGAGGACCCGGCCGCCTTGAACTGCAGGCTCACCGAGCGGCCGGCGTACCCCTGGTAGGTGTGGGTGTCCCAGTTCGCCCGGGTCACCTTGCCGGTCACGGTGATCGTCTTCCACTTCGCGACCGGCTCGGGCGAGGCGTTGACCGTGACCCGGGTGGCCCGCTGGACCCACAACGGGAGGTTCTCGTCGTCGATGTCGTAGGCGTCGCCCGCGAGGTGGACCCGGGCGGCGGTCTTCCAGGCTCCGGCGTCCTCGTTCCCGAAGTCGAGGTGCCGGGGGTCGATGTACAGCCGCTGCTCGAAGTCGCAGATGCCCTTCGCCTTGTCCACCACCTTGCAGTCGCTGCCCTCGATGGCGTTCCACAGCTCGTCCCCGTAGCCGGGCTTGCCGCGGTAGGGGAACGCCGTCGGGCCGTAGTCGTACTTCAGCTTGGTGGTCATCCGGAAGGTCCCGGGCACCGCGACCTCCTCCTTGACCCCGACCACGATCGGCTTCCCGCCGTTCATCGTGACCCGGCTGAAGGCGACCCCTCCCTCCGCCGCCCCGGCCGGCACCGCCGCCGCCCCGGTGAACACGGCAGCGGCCCCACCGGCCACCACCGCTCGCCAGATCGTCTTCTTCACGTGCGATCCGTCCCTCTTCTCCGCCGCCGGGGCCGGGCACGCGGGTGCGCCGGCCCGAGGTGTGTCCTCACGGCTGATCAGGAGACCGGGGAGGGCGGTGCGCGGTTGTACGTCGGGCGGCAACGATTCGATCACCTGCCGCCGGACCGCCCGGCCCGCTGCCGGGAAATTCTCCTACGCGACCGGCTCGCCGTCCTCCAGCTCCACCGGGCCGCCGCCCGTCGCCAGGACCTCCAGCGCCGCCCGCACCCGGCCGCCGAGCGTGCCCAGCAGGTAGTCGTCCAGCTCGGCGGGGGCCACCAGCCGCCAGGACAGCAGCTCCTCCTCCTGGAGCCGGATCGCCGCCAGCCGGTCGGCGGTGAGGACCCCGCCGTCGTACACGTACGCCACGATCGGCGGCCGGCCCACGCCCCGCACCCAGTCCACGGCCAGCAGGCGTCCCGGGGCCACGTCGAGCCCGATCTCCTCCGCCGTCTCGCGCCGGGCGCCCTGCCGGGGGCCCTCTCCCGTCTCCGACTCGACCGTCCCGCCGGGCAGCGCCCAGCCCTTGCGGTAGTTCGGCTCGACGAGCAGGACCCGGCCGTCCGCGTCGCGGAAGAGCGAGGCCGCGCCGGCGAGGACCCGGGGGAGGCCGGCGATGTACGCGGCGTAGTCGGCGTCGGGAGTCGTCACGGCCGCCAGCGTAGTGGGGGAGCGGGGCAGCGGGGGCGGTTCCGGACGGCCATGGGCAGATCAGGGGTCGTGCGGATAGGGTCGGGGCGGCGCGACTGCCTGTTCGAAAGCAAGGGATGCAAGGTGACGGACGGAGCAGATGTGGAGACCGCCCGCGTGCTCGTGGCGGCGGACAAGTTCAAGGGCTCGCTCACGGCCGTACAGGTCGCGGAGCGGGTGACGGCCGGACTGCGGCGCGTCGTCCCCGGCCTGGCGGTGGAGACCCTGCCGGTCGCGGACGGCGGCGACGGTACGGTCGCGGCGGCGGTGGCCGCCGGATTCGAGCGCCGCGAGGCGCGGGTGACCGGCCCCCTCGGGGATCCGGTGACGGCGGCGTACGCGCTGCGCGATGCCACCGCCGTGGTGGAGATGGCCGAGGCCTCGGGCCTCCAGCACCTGCCCGACGGGGTGTTCGCCCCGCTCACGGCCACCACGTACGGCTCGGGCGAACTGCTGAAGGCGGCCCTGGAGGCGGGGGCGACGACGATCGTCTTCGGGGTCGGCGGCAGCGCCACCACCGACGGCGGCGCGGGCATGCTCGCCGCCCTCGGCGCCCGCTTCCTGGACGCGGACGGCAAGCCCGTCGGACCCGGCGGCGGCCCCCTCGCGGAGCTGGCCGAGGCCGACCTCTCCGGGCTCGACCCGCGCCTGGCGGACATCGACCTGATCCTGGCCAGCGACGTCGACAACCCGCTGACCGGGCCCAAGGGCGCCCCCGAGGTGTACGGCCGGCAGAAGGGCGCGAGCGAGGAGGACATCGCGGTCCTCGACGCGGCCCTCACGCACTACGCCTCGATCCTCGGCCCCGACACGGCGGCGCTGCCCGGCGCGGGCGCGGCCGGAGGCATCGGCTACGGGGCGCTCGTCGCCCTCGGCGCCCGCTTCCGCCCCGGCATCGAGGTCATGCTCGACGTCCTCGGCTTCGCCCCCGCGCTCGCCCGCGCCACGCTCGTGGTCACCGGCGAGGGTTCGCTCGACGAGCAGACCCTGCACGGCAAGGCCCCGGCCGGGGTCGCCGCCGCCGCCCGTGCGGCCGGCATCGAGGTCGTCGCGGTCTGCGGCCGCCTCGCCCTCCCCCCGGAGGCCCTGGAGAAGGCGGGCATCCGCCGCGCCTACGCCCTGGCCGACCTGGAACCGGACCCGGCGGTCTCGATGGCCCAGGCCGGACCGCTGCTGGAGCGGGCGGCGGAGTCGATCGCCCGGGACTTCCTGGCGGGCTGACGTCGGTACGTCCCCGAGGGGGTGCCGGCCCGGGCGGGGCCCGGGC
>NZ_JBHXJG010000340.1:0-6105 GCF_042723425.1 Streptomyces sp. NPDC058375
GTCCGGATGCCGGACTGCGCCCTTGCGCGTACGCATACGTATGGCAAGATGCTGCGCAGGTCATGAGTGACAGCGACTACGGCCCCGGCCCGCTGTCCGGCAACCCTCCGTCCGTGGCGGGGTGCCCCGGGTGAAGACCAGGCCGTAGGCAGCGAGGTCTGCGGCAAGCGCGGGCCCCTCGGCATCCAGCGGATGCCAGCCCCCGGGGTCCTGGTCCCTAGGGAGCCTTCTGTGAGCAAGCGAATGCGCTAGGGCTTGTAGCCCTCCTTCCGCGCACCCTTTTCTTTCCCTTCCTGCGCTGCCGCGTGTCCGCCGGCGCTGGACTTCGCCTGCCTGTTACGGGAGTTCGCCATGTCTGTCCCCACCGCTGCCCTCGACTCGTCGGTTTGTGCCCCGCTGCCCGTTCTGGGCCAGGACGTCACCGTTCCGCTCGTCACCGGCGGAGAGGTCACCTACGCCGCGCTCGACTACGCCGCCAGCGCGCCGGCCCTCCAGCGGGTCTGGGACGACGTCGCCGCGTACGCCCCGTACTACGGCAGCGTCCACCGCGGCGCGGGCTACCTCTCGCAGCTCTCCACCGACCTCTTCGAGAACAGCCGCCGCACGGTCGCGGAGTTCCTCGGCTGCCGCGCGGACGACCAGGTGGTCTTCACCCGCTCCACGACCGACTCCCTCAACCTGCTGGCCGCCGCGATCCCCGCCGACTGCCAGGTCTTCGTGTACGAGACCGAGCACCACGCGTCCCTGCTGCCCTGGCGCGACGCCCAGGTCACCTACCTCAACGCGCCCCGCACCCCGGCCCAGGCCGTCGAGACCCTGGAGCGGGCGCTCGCCGACCGCGACCCCTACGGCCCGGCCCTCGTCTGCGTCACCGGCGCCTCCAACGTGACCGGCGAGCTGTGGCCGGTGCGCGAACTGGCCGCCGCCGCCCACGCGCACGGAGCGCGCATCGTCCTGGACGCCGCCCAGCTCGCCCCCCACCACCCCGTCGACGTCGCCGAACTGGACGTCGACTGGGTCGCGTTCTCCGGCCACAAGCTCTACGCGCCCTTCGGCTCCGGGGTGCTGGCCGGCCGCGCCGACTGGCTCCAGGCAGCCGATCCGTACCTCGCCGGCGGCGGCGCGTCCCGCAAGGTCGCCCGGCGTGCCGACGGCGGCGTGGACGTCGACTGGCACACCACGGCCGCCCGCCACGAGGCCGGTTCGCCCAATGTCATCGGCGTCTACTCCATCGCCTCCGCCTGCAAGGCCCTCACCGAGGCGGGCTTCGACAACCTCGTCGCGCGGGAGCAGGAGCTGGTGTCCCGGGTCCGCGAAGGGCTCGCCGAGGTCCCCGAGGTCCAGGTGCTCTCGCTGTTCGGCGACGACGCGCCCCGGGTCGGCGTCATCTCCTTCGTGGTGCGCGGCTGGAACAGCTCGCACTTCGCCGCCGCGCTCTCCGCCGAGTACGGCATCGGCGTCCGCGACGGCCTCTTCTGCGCCCACCCGCTCGTGCGCACCCTGCTCGGCAGCGACCCGCAGGACCCGGGGGAGTGCGGCGCGCCGGAGGGCGAGCCGGGCGAGCTCCCCCAGCCTTCGGCCGGGGGCACCCCCTCCTCGCTTCGCTCGCTCAACGCGATCCGGGTCAGCTTCGGTGCCGGTACGCCCGACGAGCACATCGACCGGTTCCTGCGCGCGGTCGCCGAACTGGTCCGCGAGGGCGCCCGGTGGAACTACCGCACCGAGGACGGCCGCTGCGTCCCGGACCGCGGCACGGCGGCCCAGGTCTGAGGCCGGTACAACACGTCGGCCGGGAACAGGCAGCGAGCCCGTCCCCGGCCGAAGTACGTCGGACGTTACGCGTCCAGGCCGATGGCGAACGCCGCTTCCAGGTCGTGCTGGGAGTACGTACGGAACGCCACATGGGTGTCCGTGCCCTCGACGCCCGGGATCTTGCTGATCCGGCCGGGGATGACATCGGCGAGGTCATCGTGCTTGGCGACCCGGACCATGGCGATCAGGTCGTAGGTGCCGGTGACGGAGAAGACCTCACTGACGCTGTCCAGCGCGGCGATGGCCTCGGCGATCTCCGGAATCCGGTCCACGCTGGTCTTGATGAGCACGATCGCGGTGATCACGGCTGGCTGTCTCCCTCGGTGGCTGGAACCTTCACTCTAGCTCTCCGGCCATAGCGGACCCAGGCGTAGAGGAACCCGGCCGCGAAGCCCGCCACATGCGCCAGATACGCCACCCCGGGCCCGCTGCCCGCGCTCTGCGCCGCCGCCCACTGCAGCCCGAACCAGAAGACCAGCACGATCCAGGCCGGGAAGCGCAGCGGCAGGAAGAAGAGGAACGGGAACAGGCTGGTGACCCGGGCCTTGGGGAAGAGGTGGAGGAACGCGCCGAGCACCGCGGAGATCGCGCCGGACGCGCCGACCAGCGTCTGTTCGGAGTCCGCGTGCGCCGCCGCGTAACAGACCAGGGCCACATAGCCGCAGCCCACGTAGAACAGCGCGAACCGCACCCGCCCCATGCGCTCCTCGGCCATCGCGCCGAACACGTACAGGAAGAGCAGGTTCCCCAGCAGGTGCAGCCAGCTGCCGTGCACGAACAGCGCGGTGAACGGCGTGATCAGCGCATGCGCGGAGCCCTCCCACAGCTCGGCGGGGATCACCCCCCACCGCTCGAAGTACCCGGCCTGCGCGGCGAGCAGCGCCTCCTCGCTCCGGTGCGCGGCGCCGCCGAACCCGGAGAGCGGGCTGATCAGGAAGATCACCCCGCAGACACCGATCAGTCCGTACGTGACCGGGGCGCCGCTGGAGGCCGCCGCGTCCCGGATCCTGCCGGCCGTGGTCCGCCAGTCGGCCTGCCGCCACTCGATCATGTACAGAGCATGACGTACCGGTGGAGATGGGGACGGAGCGCCTCGCCGTGCCGATGCCTATACGCGAGGCCGTAGGGTTACGCCAGGACTTCCGCAGTTCGACGGCGCACCGCGAGATCCTTGACGTAGACAGGTGGAGTCGCGGCGGCGCGCCCGGCGCGGGCTCCTGGAAACGACGAAAGAGGACGCAAACGATGACGACGGTTCCCCTGCCGACCGACTCGACCCGCTGGCGCTGCACCCTGTGCGGCAACCTCACGCGCTTCGACGTGACCCGTTCCTCCAAGGTCGTGGAGTACGTGCACCTCGACCTGGCCGGTGAGTCGAGTGTCGAGGAGCGGGAGGTCGTCAGTGAGACCATCGAGTCGGTCCGCTGTCGTTGGTGCAACGCGGTGGACCAGATCGAACTGGTGGACAGGCCGGGTGCCGCTTCCTGAGGGAGCGCACCCTTCGACACATCTATGGGGTGACGGACGGTGGATCAGCCGACCAGCGGCGCCGGACCGGCCGATGCGGCCGACGGCGGCGCAGAGGCGCTCGGCCGTCCGCTGCCCGAGGGCGTTCGGCGGCGGGTGATCGCGCTGGTCTCGGACGCCTTCGGCGGTCTGACCGTCGCCGAACTGCCCGCCCAGCTGAGGCAGTACGCCCGGTTCACCCCGACCCGGCGGGCCAAGTTCGCGGGGAACGCGATGGCCGCCGCGCTGGAGAGCGACGCCGTCTTCCGGCAGCGGATCGGCGAGCGGCTCGGCCAGTCCCAGCCCGAGCTGACCGGCGCGCTGGAGGCGGGCTCGCCGCCCGCCGCCGCCGATCCCCTCGATGTGGCCGCGGCCGCCTATGTGCTGCGTCCGGCCGGCTGGGTCAAGCTGGTCGAGTCGGCCGGCGAGGAGGTCCAGCGGGCGGACGCGGAACGGGCGGACGAGGAGACCCGGCGCGAACTGGAGCACCTGCGCGAGGAGCTGGAGCGGGCCCGCGCCCACACCCGTACCGAGACCGAGCGGCTGCGCACCGAGCTGGAGGCGGCCCGCAAGGAGGCCGAGTCGCTGCACCGCAAGCTGCGCAGCGCGCTCAGCGAGGTGAAGCGCGGCGAGGCCGCCCTGCGCCGCAGCGCCGCCGAGACCGACACCGTACGGGCCGAGTCGGCTGCCCAGCTCTCCGCCGTGGAGAGCGAGTCGCGCCGGCTCAAGGGGCGCCTCGGCGAGGCCGAGGCGGCCCTGGAGGCGAGCCGGCGGGCCGCCCGCGAGGGCCGCTCGGTGGAGGACATGCGGCTGCGGCTGCTCCTGGACACCGTGCTGGACGCGGCCTCGGGGCTGCGGCGGGAGCTGGCGCTCCCCCCGGCGACGACGCATCCCGCCGACACCGTGGACGCGGTGGAGCCGGGCCGGATGTCGCCCAAGGACATTGCCGCGCGCGCCCTTTCGGAGACCGATCCGGCGCTGCTGGACCAGCTGCTCGCGCTGCCGCAGGCGCACCTCATCGTGGACGGCTACAACGTCACCAAGACCGGCTATCCCCAGATGCCGCTGGAGAAGCAGCGGTTGCGGCTGCTGGGCGGCCTCTCGGTGCTCGCGGCGCAGACCGGCGCCGAGATGACCTGTGTCTTCGACGGGGCCGAGCTGGCCGCCCCGGTGCTGCTCGCGCCGCCCCGGGGCGTCCGGGTGCTGTTCAGCAAGGCCGGGGTCACGGCGGACGAGGTGATCCGTCAACTGGCCCGCGCGGAACCGCCGGGGCGGCCCGTGGTGGTCGTCTCCACCGACCGCGAGGTGGCGGACGGCGTGGCCAAGGCCGGGGCGCGGCCGGTCGCGTCCGTCTTGCTCCTCAAGCGCCTTTCGCGCGTCTAGCGGGATATGGGCGGCATGTGTGGCATGCCGGATTTCTGGGAACGTACCGTCAAGTCGCCGCTACACGCGGTGGGGTGAGAGTAAAGAAGTGCCTGGTGTGACGAGAAAAATCCTGTGAGGATTTGAACTGATCACAAGATGGTCACTAGGGTCAGGCCTCGAACCTTCGCACGGTTGATCACCCACTGGGGGTGACGGCGAAGGAACCGCCGAGTCCGTCATGTGCACGGAGCCGGGGATTCTTTCCCCCACAGCCCGGTAGGCGGCTCTGAGGAAGAAGGAGCTCGCCTTCGTGGCGTCCCACCGTCGTCCCAAGCAGCCGAGCCGCACCCGCGTGACCGTGCTCACCGCGACCGCCGCCGCGGCCGTGGCCCTGACCTCCCAGGCCGCCCACGCCGACCCCAAGCCGAGCAAGAGCGAAGTCAAGGCGAAGGTCGACAAGCTCTACCACGAGGCCGAGGCGGCCACCGAGAAGTACAACGGGGCCAAGGAGCAGCAGGACAACCTGAAGAAGGAAGTCGACGCGCTCCAGGACAAGGTCGCCCGCGGCCAGGCCGAGCTCAACACGCTCCGCACCGAGCTGGGTTCGATCGCCACCGCGCAGTACCGCTCCGGCGGCATCGACCCCTCGGTCGCCCTCTTCCTCGCCTCGGACCCGGACAGCTTCCTCGACCAGGCCTCCGCGCTCGACCAGCTGACGGTCAAGCAGACGGAGTCGCTGCAGAAGATCCAGTCCAAGCAGCGCACCCTCGCCCAGCAGCGCAAGGAAGCCCAGGACAAGCTCGGCGACCTCGCCGACGTCCGCAAGGCGCTCGGCGAGAACAAGAAGAAGTACCAGGGCAAGCTGGCCGACGCCCAGCAGCTGCTCAACACGCTGACCCAGGCCGAGCGCACCAAGATGGCCCAGGAGGAGCAGCGCGCCAGCCGCGCCGCCAGCGACCGGGTCGAACTCGGCAACGAGGCCCCGGCTTCCAACATGGGCGCCGCCGCCCTGAGCGCCGCCGCCACGCAGATCGGCAAGCCGTACGTCTCCGGCGGCTCCGGCCCCAACTCCTACGACTGCTCCGGGCTGACGCAGTGGGCCTTCGCCCAGGCCGGCGTCTCCATCACCCGGACCACGTACACCCAGCAGAACGACGGCCAGCGGATCGGCCGCAGCCAGCTCAAGCCGGGCGATCTGGTCTTCTTCAACGGCCTGTCGCACGTCGGCTTCTACGCCGGCAACAACCAGATCCTGCACGCCCCGAAGCCGGGCACCGTCGTCCGCTACGAGTCGATGGACTACATGGGCACCTTCCAGTTCGGCGTCCGCATCTGACGCTGACGCGACCGCGCCCAACGGCACGCCACGGCACGCCCGAACGAGGGAATCGCCGCGCACCGAGCTGACACCCCCGCCCCGCC
>NZ_JBHXJG010000341.1:0-6015 GCF_042723425.1 Streptomyces sp. NPDC058375
CCCCATGAGCCCCCCAGCCACAGTTGCACCCCCACAAACGGGACGCATCCGCCGATCCCATGGACTGACGGATGGCGCCTCAGACGCCCGTCTTCGTCGCCGTCAGTTCCAGCGCGGCGTGCAGGGCGGAGGCGTCGGCGCGGGCCTCCTCCCCGTCCAGGCGCAGCGTCATCCGCCCCGAGGTGAGGACGGTGAGCGCCCCGGCGCACTCCACGGCCTGGGCGGGGCTGGGGGACACCAGCAGGACGGCGAGGCCCTCGGCGGCCAGCGTGGTCACCAACTCGTGCACCTGCCGTACGAGTACGGGCGCGAGGCCCTCCGTCGGCTCGTCGAGCAGCAGCACCCGGGGCGAGCCCAGCAGCGCGCGGGCCAGCGCCAGCATCTGCTGTTCGCCGCCCGACAGATCCGTACCCCGGTTCCCCCGCCGCTCGCCCAGCCGGGGCAGCAGCTCCAGGACGCGCGCGGGGGACCACACGCTGGGGCGCGTCGTGTCGCCGCGGCGCGGCGGACGGTGGGACAGGCGCAGGTGCTCGTCGACGGTGAGCCCGGCGAACACCCGGCGGCCCTGCGGTACGAGCCCGATCCCCGCCCGGGCGACCCGGTGGGCCGGCTGCCCGGTCACCTCGCGGCCGTCGAGGCGTACGCTTCCGGCGCTCGGGCGCATGAGCCCGGCGACGGTGTGGACGAGCGTGGTCTTGCCCGCGCCGTTGTGGCCGACGACGGCGTGGACCGAACCGGCGGGCACCGACAGGTCGAGGCCGTGGAGGACGGTACCGCCGTGGTAACCCGCGGTCAGGCCGGTGAGTTCGAGCATCGGGCCTCGGTCATCCTCTCGCGTCGGTGGGGGACGGGCAGACGGTCGGAACCCCCTTGCCTCGGGGGCCGTCCGGGCCCGCCGACGGGCCGGGGCCGTGGTACGCCTCGCGGACCTCGGGATGCGCCAGCACCTCCTGGGTCGGCCCGCTGACGAGCACCTTCCCCGCTGCCAACACCGTTACGGACGTGGCGAGTTCGGCGACGACCTCGACATGGTGCTCGACCAGGATGACCGCGACGTCCGCCGGCAGACCGCCGATGATGCCGAGCAGCCGGCCGATGTCGCGGTCGGTCAGCCCGGCCGCCGGCTCGTCCAGGAGCAGCAGGCGGGGGTTTCCCGCCAGCGCGGCGGCGAGGTCCAGCATGCGGCGCTGCCCGTGCGAGAGCGTGGAGGCCGGCCGGTGGGCGAGGTCCGCGAGGCCGACCGTCTCCAGATGGCGGCCCGCGGACTCCTTGTGCAGCCGGTAGCGGGACGGCCTGCGCCAGGCCCCGCGACGCTGCGGATGGTGCGGCCAGCCCGCCAGCACGACGTTGTCCAGCACCGACAACTCGGCAATGACCGCAGGCTGTTGGAAACTGCGGGCGATGCCGAGGCGGCTCCGCTCGGCCGTGCGCTTTTGGGTGATGTCGGCGTCGTCCAGGGCGATCGTGCCGTGGTCGGGCCGGTCCGTGCCCGCGATGAGGTTGAGCAGGGTGGTCTTGCCCGCGCCGTTGGGGCCGATGACGGCGTGCCGGGCGCCCGCCGTGAGCCGCAGACTCACGTCGTCTACGGCGGTGAGCGTGCCGTACCTGCGGGTGAGCCGGTCGAGGGCGAGGACCGCGGGGGCGGCCGCGTACGGTGCGGGTGTCATGGGGAGACCTTCCCGGCGGGGGTCGTGGTGGGCGCGGACGGGGGCCGGTCCTCGGATCCGGGAGTCCCCGGCGTACCGGATGCCGGCCCACTCCCGCCGCCGGGTCCGCCGCCGCGCAGACCCGCGAGACCGCGCGGCAGCACGTACACCGTCGCGACGAACAACACGCCCAACAGCAGCGGCCCGTGGCCGGGCCAGGAGCCGGCGACCCAGTCCCGGGTGGCGACGATGAGCCCCGCGCCCAGCAGGGCGCCGATCACCGACGTCGTACCGCCGATGACCACCGCCAGCAGCGCGAACGCGGCGATCTCGAACCCGACGTCGGCGGGGGAGAGGTACTGCTGCACGGTCACCATCAGCGAACCGCCCACCCCGGCCAGCGCGCCCGCGCAGATGTGGGCCACCAGCAGGTACCGCCCCACCGGGTGACCGGAGGCGCGCATCCGGGCCTCGGCGCCCCGGGTTCCGGTCAGCAGCTTGCCCGCCGGGGAGCGCAGGACGAGGAGGGTGAGGGCCACGGCGACGACGGCGACGACGAGCGCGTACGTGTACAGCTCGCGCTCCTCCAGCATCCCCTCCCCGCCCCACAGTGCCTGCGTCGCCGGGAAGCCGACGAGACCGTCCGCGCCGCCGGTGACGGACTTGAGCTGGTTGACGACCGCGCCGGTGAGTTCGCCGATTGCGAGCGTGATCATGAGCACGGTCGTGCCGCGCGCCCGGATCACCGCGGGCCCCACCACCGCCGAGAACACGGCGGCGGCGAGCGCGGAGAGGACGACCTGCACGGGGCCCGCGGCCCACCCGGCGTCCGCGAGATTCGCGGTGGCGTACGCGCCCACGGCGAACGGCGCGGTCTGCCCGAGGGTGGGCAGCCCGGCGTACCCGGTGAGGATCGTGACGCTGACCGCGAGCAGCCCGAGCGCCAGGGCGGAACCGGCCAGCGAGATGCTGTACGAGTCCAGCAGGGCCGGCAGCGCGATCAGCACCCCGAGCAGGACGAGCAGCGGGGCCGCCTGCCGCCGCGCGGGTCCACCCGGCAGCCGCCCGGTCCAGGCGGGCAGCGGCCGTCGCCGCAGCCCGGCGGCGAGGCGTCGGCGGAGGCGGGCGACCGGATCCGGCCCCGAGCCCTCCGGACCGTGCGCCGCACCCGCCCCCGCCGGTTCCGCGAAGCGGGAGCGCAGCACCAGCACCGCCGCCATCGCGGCGAACAGCAGATACGGGGCCAGCTCGGGCGCCACCGAGACGCCCAGCGTCTGCACCTCGCCCACGGCGACCGCCGCGAAGAAGGTCGCCCACAGCGAGCGCAGCCCGCCGAGCACGACCACCACGAGGGACAGCATCAGCACGTTCTCCGACGTACCGGGCCCGGGACCGATGATCGGCGCCCCGAGCACACCGGCCGCCCCGGCCAGCGCACCAGCCGCCGCGAGGACGCCGGTGTGTACCGCCCGGGGGCTGTGACCGGTGGCAGCGAGCATCTGCGGATCGTCGGCGGCGGCCCGTACCGCCGCGCCCATCCGGGTCCGGGTCAGCACCCAGGTCCCGAACGCCGCGAGCAGCACGGCCATCACGATGAAGCAGAGCCGGTACGCCGGATAGCGGTGCCCCAGCAGCGTCACCGAGGAGTCGAGCGCCTCGGGTACGCGTACGGGGAGTTCGTCCGCCCCGAAGAGCTGGATGAGCAGATCACCGCCGATCAGGGCGAGCCCGAACGTCAGCAGGGCCTGCGCCAGATGCCCGCGCCGGGCGAGCGGAGCCGTCGCCGCGGACAGCCCCGCCCCGGCGACGCACGCCGCCGCGGTCCCGGCGGCCAGACCGAGGGCGAGCCCGCCCCAGGTTCCGTCGCTCAGCTCGGCCCCGGTGTACGCGCCGATCGCGTACAGCGTGCCGTGCGACAGATTCAGCACACCCGCCGTGCCGAAGGCGAGACTCAGACCGGCGGCGACCACGAACAGCAGCAGCCCGAAGGCCACTCCGTCCACCGCCGGTACGAGGTGGGCGTCCAGGAGCTCCATGTCAGCTGCCGAGCGTGGCCAGGTCCTGGACCATGACGTTGGCCAGCTTGGCACCGTCCGGCCGCACCTGACGCAGGTACCACGTCTGCACCGGCGAGTGGGCCTTGTCGCCGAACTCCCAGGCGCCGCGCGGGCTGTCGATCTGGCCGAGACCCGCGATGGCCTTGTTGATGGTCTGCGAGGTGACGTCGCCGTCCTTCGCCGCGTCGGCGATCGCCTTGTCCAGTACGGCGGCCGCGTCGTACGACGCCATCGCGTAGGTGGTGGGCTGCGTGTCGTGCTTCGCGGTCCAGTCGGCGGCGAACGTGCGGTTCGCCTCGTTGTCGAGGTCGGCCGCGTAGTTCAGGACGGAGTAGATGTCCTTCGCGGCGGGGCCCTGCGCCTGGAGCACGCTGCCCTCGGTGACGAAGGCCGTGTACAGCGGCAGATCGGCGATGTCCGACTGGGCGTACTGCTTGGCGAAGTCGATCGCGGCCTTGCCGGCGTAGAAGCAGTACACCGCCTTGGCGTCGGTCTTGGCTATCTCCGCGAAGTACGGCATGAAGTTGGTCGTCTTCGGGAACGGCGTCCAGGTGGTCTTGCCGTACGGATTGGCCAGCTTGCCCTTCACGCGCTTGAACTCGTCGGTGAAGCCGCGCAGTTCGTCGTAACCGCCCTGGTAGTCGGGGCCGATCGCGTAGACCGGACCGTCGACCTTCTCCTTGATGTACGGGGCGATGGCCCTGCCTGGCTCGTCGGACAGGAAGCTCGTGGTCCACACGTACTCGATGTCCTTGACCGGCGGCCGGGCGTTCGACCCCAGGAAGGGGATCTTCGCCTGCTGGACCAGCGGCAGCACCGCGTTCACCGAGCCGCCGCCGACGAGACCGGTCAACACGTCGACCTTGTCCTTCTTGACCAGCTTGGTGGCGGCCGGGACGGCGGTCGGCGGGCCGTCGCCCTCGTCCGCCACGATCAGCTCGACCTCGCGGCCGCCCAGCTTGTTGCCGTGGGTGTCCAGATACAGCTTGAAGCCGTCCCGCAGCTCCGTGCCGACCGGCTCGTAGGTGCCCGAGAGGGAGGCCACCAGGCCGACCTTCACGGTGTCGTCGTCGGAGCCGCTGCCGCCGCCGCTGCAACCGGTGACGGCGGCCAGGCCGAGGGCGAGGGCGGCGGCGCCGACCGGGCGGAGGCGGACCCTGCGGCGGCGGGGGGCGGATGGGGCGAAGGGGAACATGAGGGCTCTCATCGGGGGGAGTGGTGGTCGGGCAGTCGGGGCGCGGTGGTCGCGGCCGTGGGGAGCTGGCAGGGGGAGCCGGCGGGGGCGGTCAACGAGGGGACGGCAGGCCCGGATCGCGGACCTGGGGAGACAACGAGTCACCCACCTGGTTGATCAGTTCGGACATCATGTAGCTGACCTCGCCGATGTCCGCGTCCCTCGTGGTGGTGACGAGCAGCGAGGCGCCGCTGGAGACCGCCATCGAGAACATGTAACCGCCCTCCATCGCGGTGAGGCTGTGCTCCACCGGGTCGGTTGCGGTCAACTGGGCCGCTGCGGAAAGCAGGTTGACGACGCCGGACGCGATGGCGGCCAGCCGCTCGGCGTCGTCGCGTTCCACGCCCGTGTACGCCAGCGCGAGCCCGTCCACGGACACGGCTATCGCCTGGGTGACTTCCGGGAGGCGCCCGGCGAAATCGCTCAGGATCCAGCTCAGGTCGGAGGAGGTGGTCATTTCTCGGTCCGTTCGGTGTCGTCCGGGGCGGAACGCCCCCGGTGGTTCGTGCTCCTGTTGATCCCCTGGGCGTAGGCCGCCAGTACGTCGGAGACCTGCCGGGAGTCCCGGCGGCGGGGCGACGGCCGCGGCGCACCGGAGCCCGGGCGCTGTTCGGCGGTGTCCCGTCTGCCCGCGGCGGGCCACTGCTGAGGCGCTCGGCGCTGCCGCAGGGGCAGCCCCGAGGAGCTGACGCCGGCGACACGTGACGCCGGCTCGTCGTGCCCGGGGCGCGGCACGGGCGTGGAGCGTTGCCCCCGCTCCCGCGCGCCGCCCTCCCGCGTGCCGTTGCTCGGCCCGTCCTCGTGGGGGCTCTCGGGGCGGGGCGGGGTGGCGGGGTCGCCGTCTGCGGGGGCGGCGGGGCCGGTGGCTCCCGAGTCCGTACCGGCGGCCGTGCCCGCACCGGTGGCGGGGCCCGTGCCCGTACCGGCGGCCGAACCCGTGCCCGTACCGACGACGGGGCCTGTGCCCGTACCGGCTCCTATGTCGGCGCTCGCGCCCCCACCCCCGCGCGCGCCCCCGCCCCCCCCCCGCCGGGTGCCGGGCGGGGGGCGCGGGCGGGCGGGCCCCCCCCCCCCCCGC
>NZ_JBHXJG010000342.1:0-5988 GCF_042723425.1 Streptomyces sp. NPDC058375
ACGCCCGCGCGCGCTGCGCGGGCGTCAGCCGGTCGCCGCGGGCCAGCAGCTCCGCGTTGGTGCGCAGCGCGGTCAGCGGGGTCCGCAGCTCGTGCGAGGCGTCCGCGACCAGCCGGCGCTGGGAGCTCACCGACTGCTCCAGCTCCCCGAGCATCGTGTTGAAGCTGGCCGCCAGCCGCGTCACCTCGTCCTGGCGCCCCGGCGGACCCGGCGGCAGCTCGATGCGGTGGCGCGGATCCCGGGTCGCCGCGATCCGCTCGGCGGTCGAGGTCAGCCGGGCCACCGGGGCCAGGCCGGTGCGCGAGACGGCGTACCCGAGCAGCCCCGCCAGCAGGACCCCCGCCCCGCCGACCGCCGCCAGCAGCACGGCCGCCTGCCGGACGCCCTTCTCCACCGGGTCGGCCCGCAACGCCACCTGGAGCGCCCGCCCGTCCCCGAACGGGGTCGTCAGCATCCGCAGCGACTGCCCGAAGCGGGTGACGTTGCTGTAGTACGGGGCCCGCGTCCCCGCCGCCACCTCGCGTACGGGCGCGGAGACGGGCAGCAGATACGCCGCTTCCGGGTCCGCCGCCGGGTCGGCCGGGACGATCTGGGCGCAGGCGGGCGCGGAGAGGTAGCGGCACTCGCCCGCCACGATCTGCGGGTCCTCGCCCCGGTTCTCCTGGATCACCCGGGTCGCGGACTGGGTGAGGGACAGGTCGAGCTGGTGCAGCAGCTCGTAACGGATGACGAAGAACGCCGCCGCGCACACTCCGACCGCGACCAGCGCCACCGCCGCCGAGGCCGCCAGCGCCAGCCGCGTACGCAGGGGCCGCCGACGCCGCCACCGGGCGCCCAGTCTCCGCACCCCGCTCACGCCACGTCCAGCCGGTAGCCGAGCCCGTGCACGGTGTGGACGAGCCGCGGCTCACCGCCCGCCTCCAGCTTCCGGCGCAGATAACCCACGTACACCGCGAGCGAGTTGGAGTCCGGCCCGAAGTCCTGGCCCCAGACCCGCTCCAGGATCACCTCGCGCGGCAGCGCCTGCCCGGGGTGGCGCAGCAGCAGTTCCAGCAGGGCGGCCTCGGTGCGGGAGAACTCCACCGGGCGGCCGCCGCGCCGCCCGGTCCGCGTCACCGGATCCAGCGTCAGGTCCGCGAAGGCCAGGCCCCCGTCCGGGGCGGGCGGGGCGGCCCGCCGCAGCAACGCCCGTACCCGCGCCACCAGTTCGTCCAGGGCGAACGGCTTCACCAGATAGTCGTCGGCCCCCGCCTCGAGACCGTCCACCCGCTCGCTCACCGACGACAGCGCGGTCAGCACCAGCACCGGCGTCCGGTCCTCCATCGCCCGCAGCCTCCGGCAGACCGCCAGCCCGTCGAGCACCGGCATCATCACGTCCAGGACCAGCGCGTCCGGCTCCCAGGCGGCCACCGCCGACAGCGCGGCCAGCCCGTCGCCGACGCCCCGGACCTCGTACCCCTCGACGCTCAGCCCGTCCTCGACGGCGGCCCGCACGTCCGGCTCGTCCTCGGCCACCAGAATCCTGCCCGTACGCCGCAGGCCGCTCATGCGCTCACGCCACTCATGCCGCTCATACCCTGAAGCCTGCCAAACCGGACTCTTAGAACCCTCTTAAGCCGCTTCCCGAGAGTGGCGGCCATGCGCACACCACTCTCCGTCGTGATCGGTGCGGGCGGCACCGGCGGCCATATCTACCCCGGTCTCGCCCTCGCCGAGGCCCTGCGCCGCGCCGACCCGGACGCGGTCATCTCCTTCATCGGCACCGAACGCGGACTGGAGACGACCCTGATCCCGGCGGCCGGCTACCGGCTGCACACCGTCGACATGATCCCCTTCGACCCCGCGCTCGGCGCGAAGCGATTCCTCCTCCCGGCCGCCCTCCTCCGCTCCGGCGCCCAGGCCCGCTCGGTCCTGCGCACCCAGAAGGCCCGGGTCGTCGTCGGCATGGGCGGCTACCCGAGCGCCCCGGCGATCGTCGGCGCGAAGATGGCCGGGCTGCCCAGCGTGATCCACGAGTCCAACGCGGTCCCGGGCCGGGCCAACCAGTTCGCCGCCCGGCTCACCGAACACCTCACCGTCGCCTTCGACGGCAGCCGCGCCCATCTCTCCGGCGGCGAGCGGGCGCTGACCGTCGGCATGCCGATCGCCGCGTCGCTGGCCGCCCTGGACCGGCCCGCCCTGCGCGAGGAGGCCCGCCGCGCCTTCGGGATACCCGAGGGGGCGCGGGTCGTCCTCTTCAACGGCGGGAGCCTCGGCGCGGCCCGCCTCACCGCCGCCGCCGTGGGGCTCGCCGCCCGCTGGCGGGGCCGAGGCGACGTCCACCTCCTGATCAAGACGGGCCCGGCGGCCCTCGCGGAGACCCGGCAGAAGCTTATCCACGCGGGAGCCGCGGCCGCCCACCCCTACGGAGCCGACGCGGGGGCCGGTGCCGCCGGACGCCCCTACGGAGCCGACGCCGGGGCCGGGCCCGTCGCCCAGGCGGTGCCCTACCTCGACCGGATGGACCTCGCCTACGCGGTCGCCGACCTGGTGATCTGCCGGGCGGGCTCGGCCACGATCGCCGAACTCGCCACCACCGGGGTGCCCGCCGTCCTCGTGCCGTACCCGTACGCCCCCGGCGACCACCAGACCCACAACGCCCGGGTCCTCTCCGACGCCGGGGCCGCCCATCTCGTCCCCGACGCCGAGACCACCGCCGACCGCCTCGCCGAGCTGATCGACCCGCTGCTGGCAAACCCGGCGCGGCTCGCCGTGATGGGGCGCGCGGCCGACCCGGGAAACCACGCCCGCGCCGCCGACCTGCTGGCGCAGACGGTCATCCGTCTCGCCGGACAACCCACCACCACAAGGGAGTTCACCCCGTGAACAGCACCACCGCCGACATGAACAGCACGCCCATCGACTGGACCGGACGCACCGTCCTCGTCACCGGGGCCGAAGGCTTCATCGGCTCCACCCTCGTCGACCTGCTCGTCCAACGCGGTGCGCGTGTACGGGCGTTCGTCCACTACAAGCCGTATGCCGACAAGGGCCACCTCGCCCGCTACCTCGACGAGCCGCACGGGCCCGTCGAGTTCATCGCCGGGGACGTCGGCGACGCGGGCCGGGTGATGGACGCGGTCGAGGGCTGTGACACCGTCTTCCACCTCGCCGCGCTCATCGGCATCCCCTACAGCTACGACTCCCCGGGCGCGTACGTCCGGACGAACGTCGTCGGCACCGAGAACATCGCCGAGGCCTGCCGTCGCCACTCCGTGCGCCGCCTCCTTCACACCTCCACCAGCGAGGTGTACGGGAGCGCGCTGACGGCTCCGATCAGCGAGGAGCACCCGCTCCAGCCGCAGTCGCCGTACTCCGCCTCGAAGATCGGCGCGGACATGATGGCCCTGTCCCACTGGCACGCCTTCGAACTGCCGGTGACGGTGGTGCGGCCGTTCAACACCTACGGGCCCCGCCAGTCGGCCCGCGCCGTGATCCCCACGATCCTGGCCCAACTGCACTCCGGGGCACGGGAGATACGCCTCGGCTCGCTGACCCCCACCCGCGACTTCACCTATGTCACCGACACCGCGGCCGGGTTCCTGGCGCTGGCCGGCTGCGACCGGGCGCTGGGGGAGAGCGTCAACCTGGGTACCGGCCGGGAGATTTCGGTCGGGGACCTCGCGAAGGCCCTCATCACCGCCTCCGGCCGGGACGCCGAGATCGTCGTGGACCCGGCGCGGCTGCGGCCCTCCGGCAGCGAGGTGCACCGGCTGCTCTCCGACAACACCCGCGCCCGCACCTGGGCCGACTGGGAGCCCGAAGTCACCCTGGAGGAAGGCCTGGAGCGGACCTCGGCCTGGGTGGCGGACCACCTGCACCTCTTCGCCCCGGGGCGCTACCAGGTCTGATGCGAGGAGAAGCCGCTACGCCGCCTGCGCCCCGGCCAGCCCCAGCAGCAGCAGCGAGGTGAAGCCGCTCGCCCACTCCGCGTCCACCGGCTCCGCGCTCACCAGGGTGCGGTGCACCACGGCTCCGGCGATCACGTCGAAGATCAGGTCCGCGTTGCGGGCTGCCGCCGAGGCGTCGTCCTCGTACCGCAGCTCGCCGCGGGCCTGGGCGCGTTCCCGGCCCTGGAGCACCAGCCGCTTCTGCCGGTCCACGATGGCCGAGCGGATCCGGTGGCGCAGCGAGTCGTCGCGGGTGGACTCGGCGACCACCGCCATCAGCGCCGTACGGGCCTCCGGCCGCTCCAGCAGGGCGGCGAACTGGAGCACGACCCCCTGCACATCGGCGGCCAGGCTGCCCCGGTCGGGCAGCTCCAGCTCGTCGAAGAGGACCGCGACCGCGTCCACGACCAGCTCGTTCTTGCCCGCCCAGCGCCGGTAGAGGGTCGTCTTGGCGACCCCGGCCCGGATCGCCACATCGCCCATCGTCAGCTTCGACCAGCCGAGATCGACCAGGGACGCCCGCGTCGCCTCAAGGATCGCGGCATCGGCCGCGATGCTGCGCGGACGCCCTGTTCGGGAGGCTCTGGGGTCGGTGTCGCTCATGATGCGGCGACCATACCGGTCGGTAGGGAGAACGGTTGTGCCCCGGTGTCCGTGAGACAGATCACCGGGACCACCTGTTCCGGCGGGCTGATCGGCAGTTACGCTACGGGTCGTAGCGTAAGGAAGGCGGTCAGCCCGCCCCGTACGCCACGGAACGAACGAGCGACAGCCACCGGGGCCCTTCATGAGGGCCCCAGGCGCCGGGTGGGGATCCGGGGCCGCACGGACCGGCCGGATGGGGATCCGGAAGGTCCACCCGGGTCTTTCAGGGGCCCGTCACCGCTCCGGCCCATACGCCCTCGCACGCCAGTGGGGGCTGTGGGCCGGGCCGGTTCTCGCACTCGCTTTTCGGAACGGTGCGGTCAGGGGGGAGGATGTACGTATGCAGCCTAGGAACATGTCCATGAGCGGTGTTGTCGACCTCGCCGCCGTCAAGGCGGCCGGAGAGGCCAAGGCGAAGGCGGAGCAGGCCCGCGCGGAGGCCTCCCGGACCGGAGGCGCCGGCGCCGTCGCGCCCGCCGCCCTGGTGATCGACGTCGACGAAGCCGGTTTCGAGCGCGATGTCCTCCAGCGCTCCGCCGAGGTCCCCGTCGTCATCGACTTCTGGGCCGAGTGGTGCGAGCCGTGCAAGCAGCTCGGCCCCCTGCTGGAGCGCCTGGCCGTCGAGTACAACGGCCGCTTCCTGCTGGCCAAGGTCGATGTCGACGCCAACCAGATGCTGATGCAGCAGTTCGGCATCCAGGGCATTCCGGCCGTTTTCGCCGTCGTCGCCGGGCAGGCCCTCCCGCTCTTCCAGGGCGCGGCCCCCGAGGCTCAGATCCGCGAGACGCTGGACCAGCTGATCCAGGTCGGCGAGGAGCGCTTCGGGCTGACCGGGATCGTCGTCGACCCGGGCGCCGGAGCCCCCGACGCGGCCCCGGCCGAGGTGCCGGCCGGCCCGTACGACGCACTGCTGGAGGCCGCCGCTTCCGCGCTCGACGCCAATGACTTCGGCGGCGCGGTCCAGGCGTACAAGAACGTGCTCTCCGACGACCCGGGCAACCCGGAGGCCAAGCTGGGCCTGGCCCAGGCGGAGCTGCTCGGCCGCGTCCAGAGCATGGACCCGCAGGCGGTCCGCAAGGAGGCGGCCGACAGTCCGGGCGATGTGAACGCCCAGATCGCCGCCGCCGATCTCGACCTGGTCGGCGGTCATGTCGAGGACGCCTTCGGCCGGCTCGTCGAGGCGGTCCGCCGCACCGCGGGCGACGACCGGACCGCCGCCCGGCTGCGGCTGCTGGAGCTGTTCGAGGTGATCGGCCCGGAGGACCCCAGGGTCACCGCCGCGCGCACCGCGCTGGCCCGCGTCCTGTTCTGAGACCGGTCCGGATCCTGGTCCGGCACGCTCCGCCGTCCGCTCCGGACGAGCCCGATTGTGCCGATGTGACAAGACGGCCGCACCGCCCCCCGGGCGGAGCGG
>NZ_JBHXJG010000343.1:0-5937 GCF_042723425.1 Streptomyces sp. NPDC058375
AGGGCGGCCGGAGCGTCGGGTGGGCGGCGGCGGCCCCGTGAGGGGCCGCCCGCCGCGATCCCGCGAAGGGGATCGCCCGCCGCGCGGCGAGCCGTCGACGCACAGGAAGGGTGGACATGACGACCGTAGGACTTCTCTACCCGGGCCACGCCGCCGAGGACGACTTCCCACGGACCGAGATCCTGCTCGACACCGACATCCGGCTGCCCCTGTTCTCCACCGGGACCGGCGAGGACGCCTACCGCGCCGACGCGCTGCGCGAGCAGGGTGCGCCGGACCGGATCGCCGAGGGCGTCGAGGAGCTGCGCCTCGCCGGGGCCGAGGCGCTGATCTGGGCCTCCAGCGGCGGCAGCTTCGGGCAGGGCTGGGAAGGCGCCCACGAGCAGGTCGCCACGCTCGCCCGGACGGCGGGCCTGCCCGCCTCCAGCACCTCCATCGGCTTCGGCCACGCGGTGCGGGAGCTGGGGGCCGGCCGGGTCGCGGTCGCCGCGCCCTACCCCGAGGACGTCACCGGGCTCTTCGCGGAGTTCCTGGCGTCGGCGGGCATCGAGGTGGTGGCCGCCGCGTCCGGCGGGGCCGGCTCGTCGGCCGAGGCCGGGTCCTGGGCCCCGGACGAGGTGAAGCGGCTGGCGCGGGAGGCGGACCACCCGGACGCCGAGGTGGTCCTGATCCCGGACACCTCCCTGCACACCACCGCGTACGTCCCCGAGCTGGAGGAGCTGCTCGGCAAACCCGTCCTCACGGCGAACCAGGTCACGGTCTGGGAGGGGCTGCGCCTGGCCGACCGCCGGACCTGGGCGCCCACGCTCGGCACCCTGTTCGCCACCCGCGAGCCGGTGCTGCGGACGCTGGAGCCGAAGGGCATCGAGGTACGGGAGTAGCGCGGCGCGTACGCCTGATCCCGCCGGGCCCCGGGCCCCGGGAATAAAACGGAGTCGCCCTCCTGTTGTTGCCCTGCGATACGCAGACGTACGACAGCAGCACCGGGAGAGGCCGACACGTGGACGAGATCCGAGGCGACGAGACCCGCGGCGACGCGAAGGGCGGAGACGCGAAGGGCGGAGCGACCGACGGGGACGGGATCCGGGGCGCCGCAGCCGGAACGGCCGCCGTTCCGCTGTCCGTGCTCGATCTGGTCACCGTGGGGCACGGCCGCACCGCGAGCCAGGCCCTGCGCACCGGCGTGGAGATCGCGAAGCTCGCCGAGAGCCGCGGCTTCCACCGGTACTGGGTCGCCGAGCACCACTCCATGCCCGGAGTCGCCTCGTCCTCACCGGCCGTGATCCTGGCGCACATCGCCGCCCACACCGAGCGCATCCGGCTCGGCTCGGGCGGGGTGATGCTGCCCAACCACGCGCCGCTGGTGATCGCCGAGCAGTTCGGCACGCTGGAGGCGATGGCCCCGGGCCGGGTCGACCTCGGCCTCGGCCGCGCCCCCGGTACGGACGGGGCGACGGCGGCGGCCCTGCGGCGCAGCGACCGGCTCAACGAAGGGGCCGATGACTTTCCGCAGCAGCTCATGGAGCTGATCCGCTTCCTGGACGACGACTTCCCGGACGGGCACCCGTACGCCCGGATCCACGCCGTACCGGGCCCGGTGCAGGCGAACGCCCCCGGTGGGGTGCAGTCGGCGCACCGGCCGCCCGTCTGGCTGCTGGGATCCTCCGGCTTCAGCGCGCGGCTGGCGGGAACGCTCGGGCTGCCGTTCGCCTTCGCACACCACTTCTCGGCGCAGAACACGATCCCGGCGCTCGACCTGTACCGCGAGTCCTTCCGGCCCTCCGCCGTGCTGGATGCCCCGTACGCCCTGATCGGGGTCTCGGCGCTGGCCGCCGACGACGAGCGCGAGGCCCGCCGCCAGGTGCTGACCGGGGCCCTGTCGATGGTCCGGCTGCGCACCGGCCGCCCGGGGCTGATCCCGAGCCCGGAGGAGGCGGCGGCGTACGACTTCTCCCCGATGGAGCGGGAGTTCGTCGACGGCTGGCTCTCCAACGTCATCCACGGCACCTCCGACGAGGTCCGCGGCGGCCTGGACGACCTGGCCAAGCGCACCGGTGCCGACGAGCTGATGATCACCGCCAACGCGCACGGCGGGGACGCGCGGCTGCGCAGCTATGAACTGATCGCTGACGCGTACGGCCTGCCTACGGCGGCCTGAGCGGCGGGGACGGTTCCGGCCGTTCAGGCCGCCGTCGGCACGGATCCCCGGGCCAGGCACGGGTTCCCGCGCCGGGCCCGGCTCCCGCCTCGGCCCCGGGGTTCCGGCCGTTCCGGAGACGTCAGCCCTCCAGCGGCCGGGATCCGATCAGCCCGGCGATCTGCTCCGGCGCCACCGCCCGCGAGTACAGCCACCCCTGCCCGGTGTCGCAGCCGATCCGCCGCAGCCGCTCCGCCTGCCCGGCCGTCTCCACGCACTCCGCGGTGACGGTCAGGCCCAGGCGGTGCGCCAGCTGCACCATGGCCTCCACGATCGTCTCGTCGGCGGGGCTGGGGTGCGTACCGTCCTCGTACCGGAAGCCCTTCACGAACGCCCCGTCCAGCTTCAGTACGGAGACGGGCAGCCGGCTGAGGTAGGCGAGGTTGCTGTACCCCGTCCCGAAGTCGTCGATGGCGATCCGTACGCCCATGTCGCTCAGCGCCTGGAGCGCCCGCAGCGGGCGGCCGCCCGAGCCCATCACCGCCGACTCGGTCAGCTCCAGCTGGAGCAGCCCGGGGGCGAGCCCGGTCTCGGCGAGGATCTCCGCCACGTCCGCCACCAGGTCGGAGTCCCAGACCTGCCGTACGGCGACGTTGACGCTGATGAACAGCGGCGGCTCGTCCGGGTGGTCCAGCTGCCAGCGCCGCGCCTGGCGGCACGCGGTGCGCAGGATCCACCGGCCGAGCTGCACGATCGAGCCGTCCTCCTCGGCGATCTGGACGAACCGATTCGGCGGCAGCACGCCGAACTGCGGGTGGTTCCAGCGCACCAGCGCCTCGACCCCGCGCAGCACCCCGTCCGCCATCCCGACCAGCGGCTGGTACTCCAGCGTGAACTCGCCGCGCTCCACGGCGGGCCGGAGCGTCGAGGAGAGGGACTGGCGGGTCATGCGGTGGGCGTTGCGCTCGGGGTCGAACAGGGTCCAGCGGGCCCGGCCGTCCGCCTTCGCCCAGTACAGCGTGGTGTCGGCTGCCTGCATCAGACCGGTCGGCGAGGTGCCGGCCGCGGTCCGCTCGACCACCCCGATCGACGCGGAGACCGAGAGCCGCTGCCCGGCCAGGTCGAACGGCTGCTGGAGCGCGGCGAGCACCGAGTGGGCCAGGTCGGTCAGCTCCCGGGTGCCGGCCGAGTCCTCCACCAGGATCGCGAACTCGTCGCCGCCCAGGCGCGCCACCAGCCGGGTGCCGCCGGGATTGCGGGAGGCGTCGTTCTCGGCGCAGTCGGTGAGCCGGGCGGCGACGGCGGCCAGCAGCCGGTCCCCGGTGCGGTGGCCCAGGGTGTCGTTGATCGCCTTGAAGCCGTCCAGGTCCAGGTAGCAGAGGCCGATCCGGGCGTGCTGCCGGGTCGGCAGGGAGTCGTCCTGGTAGGGCGGGGTCTCCAGGGCCGAGGCGAGGCGCTCGAAGAACAGCGTCCGGTTGGGCAGCCGGGTCACCGGGTCGTGCATCTGGAGGTGGCGCAGCTGCTCCTGGAGCTCGCGCCGGTCGCTGACGTCCGCGACCGTCAGCAGCACCCGGGCCGCCTCGGTCGCCGACGCGCCGGTCATCGGTACGACGGTGATCTCGGCCCAGAGGGAGCGCCCGTCGGAATGCTTGAGGCGGCGGGTGCAGCGGAACCGGGAGCGGCGGCCGAGGAGCACCTCGCGGTAGGCGTGCCAGGTGCGGTCGTCGGAGGCGAGGTCGAGCAGCTCGCACGCCTGCCGCCCGGCGAGGACCGCGGCCGGGGTTCCCAGCAGCCCGCCGAGCGCCTCGTTGGCCCGGACGACGTGGCCCCGGCCGTCGACGACGCCCATGGGGAGCGTGGCGGCGTTGAAGGCGGCCCGGTAGTCGCGCAGCTCGGCGGCGGTGGGACGGTCCTCGGTGGGGCCGTTCGCCGTGGGACTGCTCCCGGCGGTGCCGCCCTCGGCCGGGGCCGTCGTATGACGCTCCGTGACCGGCGCCCCGGGCGCGCCCGGGGCCGTGCCTGCCGAGGCGCTGGGCCCTTCGGAGGTTCCGCTCACCGCTCGCTCCCGCTGTGAAGGTCGTCGTGAACTGGTGGGGTCCAACTGGCCGCCGGGTGGTGGTCCCGTGAAGGGGCCCGTTCCACGCGGGAAAGCGTGGTGAAGCATAGAGGGTGCCGCGTGGGCCGTTCCAGCTCGCCGTCCGGTCCGGGCCACCGTGAGGGTCCGCGAGGCAGCGGGGGCAGGCGTTCCGCTTTGCCCGGTCCTGATCATTTCTGTGCGGATCTGTTGCATCGGGCCGCCGACCGGGCCGATGGTGACGTTCCGTGAAGGTGTGGGCGGCGATTTCGACCGCTGACCCGTGTGGGGCAGTACAACAGGGCGTGGCGTGGTGAAGCGGCACAGGGTGGACGGGATGGACCGTGTTTCCCCACCCGGAGGTCGATGTGCCGTGCCGTCGCGGACCCGGGGGAGCGGAACGGCCGACTCTGCCTCTGCGCAGTCTGGCCGCCGCCGCCACCTCCCTGCTGGCGCTCGCCGCCACGTCCCTCGTCGCGGGCCCCGCCGCAGCCGTCACGGGGGACGCCGCCCCCTGTGCGCTGCCTCGGACGGCGGCGCACCACTCGCTCGGCCTGAACACCTGGAACGCGGCCTACCCGCGCCCCGACCAGGGTCTCGACGCGGTCATGATCTTCCTGTCCTTCCCGGACTCCGAGCCCTCGCTCACCCCTGAGGAGCTCACCGCCGACCACTTCCCCGCCACCACCCGCTTCTTCGAGCGCGCCAGCTACGGCCGGTTCACCCTGCGCCCGCACCCGCAGCGGAGCTGGACGCAGATGCCGCGCGACTCCACCTGGTACGCCATAGAGCGGGACTGGAACGCCGAGCGGCGCACCGCCTACCTGCGTGACGCCGTCGCCGCCGCCGACCCGGAGGTGGACTTCTCCCGGTACGACGTCGTCTACCTGGTGGCCGACCCGGACGCCCCCGGCGTGGACTCCGACGCCACCAAGGTCGTCAACTTCGACCGGCCGCTGCGCGCCGACGACCATGACATCCGGCGCGTCGTCACGGTCTTCGAGCAGCACCCGCCCGACCGCAACGTCCTCGCCCACGAGACCGGACACGTCTTCGACCTCGCCGACCTCTACCACCGCCCCGTCGACGGCAAGGGCGACTGGGACACGTACGTCGGCGACTGGGACGTCATGGGCAGCCAGTTCGGCCTCGCCCCCGACCTGTTCGGCTGGCACAAGTGGAAGCTCGGCTGGCTCGGCGGCCGGCAGGTCGTCTGCGTCCAGGGCTCGGCCGACCTCACCCTGGAACCGGTCGCCGCCGCCCCGGTGCCCGGCGGCTCGATCGGAACCCGGCTCGCCGTGGTCCGCACCGGCGCCGACAGCGCCCTGGCCATCGAGGCCCGCGGCGCGACCGGCAACGACCGGTCCACCTGTGCCGAGGGCATCCTGATCTACCGCGTCCGCAGCGAGACGGCCTCCGGCGGAGGGCCCGTCGAGGTGGTCGACACCCATCCGGAGACCGGGGCCTGCTGGGACCGCTCGGTCTATCCACCGCTGGCCGACGCCCCGCTCGGGGTCGGCGAGACCTTCACCGTTCCGGGCGACGGCACCCGCGTCGAGGTCGCCGACCGTACCCCGTCCGGCTCCTGGACCGTCCGGATCACCACCGGCGTCTGAAGAAACCCTGCGGCGGCCCCGCACACGAAGAAGCCCCCCGCTTCCGCGGGGGGCTTCTTCCGTCTGTGCGCCGTCAGGGACTCGAACCCCGGACCCGCTGATTAAGAGTC
>NZ_JBHXJG010000344.1:0-5906 GCF_042723425.1 Streptomyces sp. NPDC058375
CCCCCGCGCTGCGCGGGGCTCCTGCCTTCAGCGGCAGGAGTCGCTTACTTCTCGGCCGCGGTGTCGGCCTCGACGGCGTCGTCGAAGGGGTTCTCGACGAGGGCGTTCGAGTGGGTGGCGGAGAGGTGGGCGAGCTGACCCTGGTCGGCGATCGGGCTGAACACCTTGTTGTGCTCCATGAGATGGATCTCCATTCGGTCGGATCGATCGGGTGTCGGTCGCGGCGTTGGTGCGTGCCGCAGCACAGACACTAATGAATATGATTTTCATTCCGCAATAGCCGAGGGGGATCGAGAGGGTGATCTGGGTAACAGACGGGCCAGCCGCCCTCGTCGTCGATCCCCACCCGGCCGTTCACGCCCAGGACTTCGGCCAGCAGGCGACGGGTGACCACCTCGGCCGGGGGCCCGTCGGCGGCGACACGGCCCTCCCGGAGCGCGACGATCCGATCGGCGAACCGGGCGGCATGGTTGAGGTCGTGCAGCACCATGACCACCGTCAGCCGGCGTTCCGCGCGGAGCCGCACGACCGTCTGGAGCACCTCCAGCTGGTGCCGGAGGTCGAGGTAGGTCGTCGGCTCGTCGAGGAAGAGCACGCGGGCGTCCTGGGCCAGCGCCATGGCCAGCCGGACGCGCTGGCGTTCGCCCCCGGACAGCGCGTCGACGGGCCGGTCGGCCCAGGCGGTGACGCCGACGTCCGCGAGCGCCCGGGACGTCACCTCGTCGTCGCCCTCCCGCAGCATCCCGAGCGGCCCCCGGGTGGCATAGCGTCCCTGCCGCACGAGTTGACGTACCGTCAGCCCCGGTACGGCGGGTGCCGCTTGATGAAGCAGGGCGACACGCCGGGCGGCGGTGCGGCGGGGCAGCCGCGCCACGTCGTCGCCGTCGAGCAGGACGCGCCCGCCGCTCGGGGTGAGCAGTCCGGCGGCGAGCTTGAGGAAGGTGCTCTTGCCGCAGCCGTTCAGCCCGATCAGGGCGACGAGTTCGCCGGCCCGGATGCTCAGGTCCACCCCGCGCAGCACCGGGCGTCCCGGGTAGCCGAAGGTCAGCCCTTCCGCCCGGACGACGTCCGAGGCCGGGGCCAGGTCCGGATCCGGCGGTGAGGCCAGGACCGAGGTCGGGGCCGGAGCCGCTTCCTGGGCCCCTGTCTCCGTCGCGCTCATATTCACTTGTCCTGCAGGGACTTCCGCCACGCTCGCTCTCCTCCCATCCGTTGTCTCCGTCATCGCTCGTCCGCCCGTCGCCGCGCCACGACCATCAGCAGCCCCGCCCCCACGAAGGTGGTCAGGGCACCGACCGGGGGGGTCAGCCGGTCCGCGTCGAACGCGGTGGCCAGCAGCGGGGACAGCAGTTGGGCCGCGGTGTCCGCCCCGCACACCACGGCCGCACCGAGCAGTGCGGCGCCCGGAAGTGTGCTGCGCAGGTCGGCGCCGAAGACGGCCAGCGCCAGATGGGGTACCAGCAGCCCCACGAATCCGAGGGCGCCCACCGCCGACACGGCACCGGCCGTCAGCGCCACCGCGCACACGAGGGCCGCTCCCCGGCCCCGGCCGGTGGCCAGGCCCGCGGCGGAGGCCTGCTCGTCGCCGCAGCGCAACAGGGTCAGCGGCCCGGCGAGCAGCCAGGCCGCCGCCGCCCAGAAGGCGGCCCACGGCCAGAGCAGATTCCAGTGCTGCCAGACCCGGCCCTCGGTGGAGCCGATCAACCACTGGACGACACTGCCGAGTTCGCCGGGGGCCACCAGCAGGACCACTGCCGTGAGTCCGGCGAGCACCGCCGACACGAGGACTCCGTAGACGGCGGTCTGCTCCGGGTCGCCCCGGTCGCGCCCGGCGAGCAGCCACAACAGGCCCGCTCCGGCGAAGCCGCCGAGGCAGGCTGCCACGACCACCGCGGTGGGGGACTCCCAGCCCGCGAGTCCGAGACCGGTCGCGGTCACCGCACCGAGCACCGCGCCGGGGGTGACGCCGGTGACCTCGGGTCCGGCCAGCGGATTGCGCAGGGCCGACTGGAGCACGAGCCCGGCCACCCCGAGGCAGGCTCCGGCGACCAGTGCCACCAGCACTCGGGGCAGCCGCAGTTGGAGCACGATGTGCTCGGCGGTGGGGTCGTCGCCGCCCCCGGACAGCACGGCCCGCACGCCTTCGGGGGTGACGCCCCGACCGGCGAACAGACCGGCGCAGGCCACCGCGGCGACGATCAGCGCCAGGCCGCCCATCCGGACGCCCGGCGCCCGCAGGGCGCGGCGGGCTCCGCGGGCCGGACCGGGCGCGGTTTCGAGGAGGGTCACCACAAGGCCCTCCCCGGGGTCAGAGCCTCGTGGCAGGTCATCACACCACCCTCCGCAGGATCAGGAATGCGTGGCAGGTCATCACGCCGCCCCCGCAGGGTCAGGAATGCATGGCGGTTCATCGCTCCGCCTTCCGCAAAACGGGCGCAGGGGCGTCCGGCGGACTCCCCGGTACGGGCAGGGCCACGGGTGCCCGGTCCCGGGCGGGCCGGCTCCCCCGCTTCAGCAGCAGGACCCCGACCGGCACCCCGACCAGGGCGGTCCAGGCGCCCACCGGCGTCTCGACCGGGGCAAGCGCCAGCCGGGCCGGCTGGTCGGCGCAGAGCACGACGATCGCGCCGCACACGGCGGACCGGACGAGCCACCCGGCCGCGCCGCCGTCCGGGCGGAGGCGGCGGGCCAGGTGCGGGGCGAGGAAGCCGACCCAGGCCACCGGTCCGCAGACCGCGACGACGGGGGCGATGAGGACGACGGCGATGCCGAGCGCGGCCACCCGCGCCCGTTCGACCCGTACTCCCAGCGCACGTGCGTCGTCGTCGCCCAGCCGCAGCACTCCGAGCACCGGCACGCACAGCACCAGCGCCGGAAGGGCCACGGCGAGCCAGGGCAGCAGGCCAGTGACGTCGTCCCAGGTGCGGGCGGACAGACTGCCCAGCAGATAGCGGTAGATGAGCTGGAGGTCGAGCTGGTCGGCCATGACCATGAGCACCAGCAGACCCGCCTGGAGCGCGGCGGCCACGGCCGCTCCGGTCAGCAGGACGGCCGAGGGGCTCCGCCCGAAACCGGCGGCGACCAGGGTGAGCAGACCGCCGAGCGCCGCCCCCGCCAGGGCGAGGAACGGCTGCAACCCGAGGGGTACGGCCAAGGAGAGAACCAGCGGCGCGGCGACGCCCAGGGCGGCCCCGGAGGAGACCCCCAGCATCTCGGGCACGGCCAGCGGGTTGCGCAGGGCCTCCTGGAGGACGAGGCCCGCCGCCCCCAGGCAGGCCCCCGCGATCAGGGCCAACGCCATGCGGGGCAGCCGGAGTTCGGTGACTACGAGCCCCGCGAGCCCGTCGGACCCCAGCGTGGCCGGGAGCCTGGCGGGCGGGACGTACGGCGTGCCGAGGCTGAGCGCGCAGACCGCGCTCACCAGGGCCGCCGCGCCCAGGCAGAGCAGCGCCACGGGCGGACGCCTCACCGCAGTGCGGCCGTCGCCTCGTCGAGGACGACGCCCAGGGACCGGGTGCCGCGCCCCTTGGCCCACACCTCGGAGTCGACCTCGATGACCTTGCCGTTCTTCACGGCCGGGATACGTGACCAGAGGGGGTTCTTCGCCAGCTTGTCGGAGAGTTTGCCGTCCGGCGCGCCGAAGGACAGGGTCTCCACGAACAGGACGTCGACGTCGCGGGCGAGGATCTCCTCCAGGCTGTAACTGCCGTCGACGCCCCGGCTCTTCCAGGGGTAGTGGGAGATCTTCGGGAACAGTCCGGCCGCCACATCGGTCTCCGGGGTGGCCACCCCGAAGTTCTCGTCACTGCCGAAGACGATCAGGGAAGTCTTGTCGCTCCTTTCCTCCTCCGCCCGGGCGAGGCGGGTGCGGAAGGTCTTCTCCGCCTTCTCGCCCTCTGCGGTACGGCCGGTGAGCGCGGCGAGGTCCCGCAGGTAGCCGACGCTGTCCTGCCAGGATCCGGGCTGGACCGGCCAGAAGATCGTGGCGCCCTTCAGCGCGGGGGCCAGCTTGCCGTGCGTGTCCTCCAGGCCGATGACCAGGTCGGGCTTGTGGGACAGGATCGCCTCCACCTCGGGGCTGAGGAAGCCGCCGGGCACGACCGGTATCTTCGCCGCCTTCTCCTCGCCCAGGAACTTCGGGTGCGCCAGCACCTGGGAGTTGGTGGCGGTGGGGGTCAGGCCCAGTTCGACGAGGATGTCGTCGCAGAGGGCGACCAGGCAGACGATCTTCTCCGGGGGCTTCGGCAGGGAGACCGTGACGCCCTTGGCGTCGGTGACGCGGGTGGCGGCCTCGATGGGCCGCACCTCGGTGCTCGTACGGGCTCCGGCACCGGCACCGGCCGCCGCGGCCGGTTTCCCGGGGTCGGCGTTCTCGGTGCCGCAGCCGGCCAGCAGGCCTCCCAGTACGGCGATCGCGGCCCAGCGGCGGACTCTCAGCGCGGTTCGTGGCATCGACGGTCCCTCAACGTTCCTGTGTGGCCCCGGGGATGCGGCAGAGCAGGCGGCGGAGCCCCGGGAGCGGTCCCCGCCACAGGCCGAAACCTTACACATGATTATCATTTCCAATAAAATCAGCAAGGTTTCCGCCGATCCCAGGAGCCCGTCATGCCGCACACCCCACGCCCCTCGCCCCACGCTCCGCCGCGCCTGCTGGTCTCCGACCATGTCGCGGGGCGGGTCAGCCTGCTGGACCTCCCGGACGGCACCGAGCGGGCGGAGCTGCACCACCGGCACCTCTCCGAGCACGCGGGCTTCCTCGCCCTGCCGGGCGGCCTCACGGCCTGCGTGGACGACCGGGCGGGCGAGTTGCTGGTCCTCGACCCCTACGGTCCGGACGCCGGCCGGCCGCTGGTGCGGCGGCGGATACCGGTCGCGGTCCCCGCCGAGCATCTGGCGGCGGACCCGGGAGGGCGGCGCCTCGCGGTGACCACCGGCCTCGGCCGTAACGAGGAGGCTTGGACCGGACTTCTGACCGCCGTCGATCTCGACGCACCGGACGGCGCCGTCGCCGTACGCGTACGGGGGCGGACCGGCGAGCCGGGGGTCACGGTCCTCGGCGGCCCGTCCCCGCTCGTGGTGCTGCGCCACCGGGAACCGGGCGAACTGCTGGTCCACCGGCACCCGGAGCTGATGCGCTCGGCCCCCTCCTGCCCGCCGGCGGCACCGGTGCGGCGGATCGCCCTGCCGGACGACGACGGACACGGCGACGCCCATGACCCGCTCACCGGGCGGGTGTTCGCCGCCGCGGGGTCGGGGGTGCACCGCGCACTGCGGAAGGGGGACGACCTCACCCCCGAGGCTCCCCTCTCCTGGTCCGCCGACGGGCGGTCCGGCGGGCGCGGCTACTACCTGCGGCTCGACCCCGTACGGCGGATGCTCTGGTCGTGCGTGCGGGGCGGGTCGGGCGACCCCGGACAGTGGCCCAACTGGCCCAACGACGCCTGGTGGCACCACCTCGACACGGGGGCCACGGGCCGGCTGGAGCTGGGCCCCGGACTGGTGTTCCGGCTCGCGGTGACCGCCCGCCACATCGCGTACACCCGGGTCCACCCGGACGGCGACGAACTCATCCTGCTCACCGCGCCCCCGACCGCCGGACCCCGCCCGGAGGTCGACGCGCGGCTGCCCCTGCCCACCATGGCGGGTGCGCCGCGGCCCGGCAAAACCCCCTGGGACGGCGTGCAGCGGCGGGCCGTCGCCGCCTCCCCCGGCGGGGGCCTGGTCGCGGTCAGCCGGGGCGGCCATGGTGAGGTCCACGTCTTCGACGCGGACCGGGCGGCCATGCTCACGACCCTGACCGTCCCGACCCCCCTGGACGACGGGGGCCACCTCGCCCTCGTCATGCCCGGGGACGGAGCGGACGCCGATCCGGTCGGCCGCTGAGAGCGGCGTCGCGGGTGGTGGCC
>NZ_JBHXJG010000345.1:0-5889 GCF_042723425.1 Streptomyces sp. NPDC058375
GGGTCAGCTCGGCCCGGCGCTCCGCGCGCTGCTCGAAGCCGAGCGACAGCACGTACAGCGCGAGCCGGGTCAGCGGCATCACGGTCAGATCGACGTCCGGCCGCCGGTCGCCCACCGTCCGCTGCTCCTGGGTGCGCAGCCGCTCCAGCCGGGTCATCCGGGGCGCGGCCCGCTTCAGGAACACCTCGCGCTTCATCCCGTGCTTGGCGGCGAACCCCTCCGCCACGGTGAACGGCAGCTCGGCCACGGCCCCCTGCTCGTAGTGGGCACGCCGCCAGGCGTCGAGCAGCCCGTGCTCGTAACGGCGTGCCCGCCCGGGCCGGAACAGGAACGCCCCCACCTCGGCGAGCGGCTCGACCCCGGCCGGGCAGGGCAGATGGATGTGCCGGGCGACGGTCTTCAGCCCGGACCGGTACTTCACCGCGTCATGGCCCAGGTCCGGCCGGGCCGCCAGCCAGTCCCGCATGATCGCCCGGGTACGCCGGTTGTTGACCTTGGCGCGGCGCAGCTCGCCGAAGAGCCGGTAGACGCGCGGCGGCGGCAGCAGCGCCAGCCGGGCGGCGATGAGCCGCCCCTCGGTACGCCGCTCCTCGCCGGTCGCCTCGCCCGCCGTCTCCAGCAGCCCGCGCACGATGAGCGCCGCGTTGTGGTGGTTGATGTCCAGCGCCAGCGAAGCCGCGTACACCCGGCGGTAGTTGACCCGTACGTAGGTGTGCAGGAAGTCCAGGGACAGCTGCTGGTCGACGGCGCCCGAGCGGAACTCGCGCTGCCCGGTCGCGGTGATCGCGGCGTTGACGAAGAGGAGGACGTCCTCGGCGGCGACGAGGTCCGCGGAGGTGTCGGCGCGCATGTCGGCGCGGCTGTCGGGCGTGTTCATGGTCGTCCCCGGGGTGGCTGGAGTGCCGGCCGGGGAATGGGGGCGCGAACAGCGAAATCATTGCTTCACAGGCACGTCTCGGAAGTCGCAGCCGGAGTCCCGCGGCCGGCCCAGAAAACGTAACGGTCGACGGTGGTCCCGCGCCACCGCATTCGGTGCTGCCCTCGGGCGGGCCGGTTCGCGTCCGGGCCCCCTGTCCGGTCGGCCGTCGCGCCCGGCACACTGGCACGCATGACTTCTGCGGGCACCACCCCTTTGCGTATCGGCCTCCTCGGCACCGGCCCCTGGGCCCGTAACACCCAGGCCCCCGCCCTCGCCGCCCACCCCGGCGTCGAGCTGAGCGGGGTGTGGGGCCGCAGGGCCGAGGCGGCAAAGGCGCTGGCCGCCGCGCACGGCACCCGTGCGTACACCGGTGAGGAGGGCGTCGACGCGCTCCTGGAGGCGAGCGACGCGGTGGCCTTCGCGCTGCCGCCGGACGTCCAGGCCCCGCTCGCGGTCCGGGCGGCGGAGGCGGGCCGTCACCTCCTGATGGACAAGCCGGTCGCCACGACGGTCGCCGGGGCGCGCGCGGTGGCCGAGGCGGCGGAGAAGTCAGGGGTGGCCTCGGTCGTCTTCTGCACGCTGCGCTTCGCGCCCGAGACCGCAGCCTGGATCGCCGAACAGGCCGCGGTGGACGGCTGGTTCACGGCCCGCGCCCAGTGGCTGGGGTCGCTCTACGCCGCCGGTTCCACCAGCGAGTACGCGGACTCCCCGTGGCGGCGCGCGAAGGGCGGCCTGTGGGACGTCGGCCCGCACGCGCTGTCCGTGCTGATCCCTGTCCTGGGCGACGTCGAGCACCTGACGGCCGCCGCCGGACCGGCCGACACCACGCACCTGATCCTGCGCCACACCTCCGGCGCGTCCAGCACGGTGACCCTGGGGCTGGGCGCCCCGCCCGGCGCGGCGGGCGTCGAGATCGAGTTCCGGGGCGAGCGGGGTACGGCGTCGATCCCGGGCTGGGACGGCGCGGAGACCGCGTTCCGGGGCGCGGTGGACGCCCTGGCCGAAGCGGTACGTACGGGGGTGCCGCACCCCTGCGACGCGCGCTTCGGCCTCCACCTCACGGAGCTGCTGGCGGCGGCGGAGGCGCAGGCGGCGGGGTGACCGGCGGCAGCGAGCGGCACAGGGCGTCCAGCGCCTCCGGGTAGGCGGCTTCGGCGGGGGTCGCGTACCCCACGACGAGCCCGTCGCGAACGGGGACTTCGGCGCCACCGCCATGGGCGGTCCCCGCGACCCCGGAGGCGTCCCCGGCCCCCGGGTGCAGATAGTCGCCCAGCCCCTCCACCGCGAGCCCCTGCCAGGCAGCCGCCCGGACCGCCGAACGCTCGGTGCCGGGCGGCAGTTCCACCACCGCGTGCAGCCCCGCCGCGATCCCGGTGACCCGGACATGCGGGGCCCGCCGCTCCAGGGCCGCCACCAACTGGTCCCGGCGGCGACGGTGGCGCTGCCGCATCCGGCGTACCTGCTTGTCGTACGCGCCCGACTCGACGAAGTCCGCGAGGGTCAGCTGCTCGGTGGCGCTGGAGAACTGCTCGCGCTCGCCCTTGGCGTCGACGACAGGGCCGACGAGCCGCTGGGGCAGCACCATCCACCCGATCCGCAGAGCAGGCGAAAGACTCTTACTCACCGATCCCACCAGCACCACATGCTCGGGATCGAGCCCCTGGACGGCCCCCACGGGCTGCCGGTCGTAGCGGAACTCTCCGTCGTAGTCGTCCTCGACGACGAGACCGCCGGTGGCCCGGGCCCAGTCGACGACGGCCGCCCGCCGCGCGGGATGCAGCGGCCCGCCGGTGGGGAACTGGTGGGCGGGCGTGAGGAGCACGGCCCGGTCGTGGCGGGTGAGCCCGTCGACCCGGGCGCCGTCCGCGTCTACGCCGACCGGCCGGGTGCCGACCCCGTGGGAGGCGAGCAGCTCGCGGTGGAAGGGCAGCCCGTACTCCTCCGCCGCCCACGGACCGCCGACCACGTCCGCGAGCAGCCGCAGCGCGTGCGCGGCACCTGAGCACAGGACGATGCGCTCCGGCGAGGCCCGCACCCCGCGCACCCGGGCCAGATAACCGGCCAGGGCCCGACGCAACTCGGGCCGCCCGTGCGGATCGCCGGGCCCGAACGCCTCGTCGGGGGCGGCGGCCAGCGCCCGCCGGGCCGAGGCCAGCCAGGCGGTGCGCGGGAACACCGAGGGGTCCGGCTGCCCCTGGACCAGGTCATGGACCGGGCGGGCGGGGCGGTCGGGGGTCCGCGGCCGGTGGACGGGGGTGACCGGGACGGCCCGCTCGGCGACCCGCGTCCCCGACCCCTGGCGGGCGGCGAGCCACCCTTCCACGACCAGCTCCGCGTACGCGTCGGCGACGGTGTTGCGGGCGAGGCCGAGGTCGGCGGCGAGGGAACGGTAGGGCGGCAGCCGGGCGCCCGGGGCGAGCCGCCCGCTGCGCACGGCGTCGCGCAGCGCGTCCATCAGCAGGGCCCGGCGGTTGCCGGTGCCGGAGAGTTCCAGGGGCAGATCGCTGCCCAGGATCTCCGCGGAATTGACCCATGAATTCATCAAGGAAGTGCACCCCGTACCCAGTCGCCCGTCGCCCTAGATTCGTACCCATGACGACGACGGAGATCAAGACGCACGACCGCACGACCGCCCCGGCCACCACCGTCCGGACCAACACGGCCACGGCCACGACCACTGCCACGGCCCGGCTGGACTTCGCGAAGACCGCTCCGAAGGTCTTCCGGGCCGTGATCGGCCTGGACGCGGCGGCCCGCGCGGGCCTGGACCCGACCTTGGTCGAACTGGTCCAGATCCGCGCCTCGCACCTGAACCGGTGCGCGTACTGCCTGCACATGCACACCACGGACGCGCGCAAGGCGGGTGAGAGCGAGGAGCGCCTGCACATGGTCGCGGTGTGGCAGGAGGCGGACCACTTCTTCACGGACCGGGAACAGGCCGCCCTGGCCCTGACGGACGCGGTCACGCGGATCGGCGACGCGGGGGTGCCGGACGAGAGCTACGACCGGGCGGCGGCCCACTTCGAGGAGGAGGAACTCGCCCACCTGCTGGCCCTGATCTTCACGATCAACACGTGGAACCGCATAGCCCTGTCCACGGCGAAGCGAGCGGGCACGGACGAACGCTGACGCGGCCCGGCACCCGCCCGTCCCCGGGGGCTCACATGAGCCGGGTCCGAAGCTCCAGCCAGACCTCCACCTCGGCCCGCAGCGCACGGTCCCGTACCCCGGGCAACAGCGCACCGGCCGCGAGGGAGAGCCGCTTGGCGGCCCGGGAAGCGTTGACGGCCGCCAGAGTCTCCCGCGCGTACGGATACGGGGTCGACTCCCGGGTCGCCACATCACCCCGGGACACCGGGATGGCGTCCAGGCAGGCCCGTACAGCCGCATCCGGTTCGAGCAGCCCGTACCGGGCGATCTCGCAGACGGCCTCCGTCCGGTCGAGGACTCCGGCGGCCTCGCACTTCCCGAGCAGCCAGAGCCCGGCCTCCCGCACGGCGGACCGGTCGTGATCGCGGTTCCGCCCGTCTCCGGCGTAAAGCCGCTGCCGGTACGCCACCCACAGGGACCACCACCAGCGCGCCGCCTCGTCGGCCTCCTCCGGCTGCCGCCGCCGCGCCCAGGCCTCCCGCTCCGGCGCTCCGAGCCCGACCAGATGACGGACCCGGTCGCGTGAGGCCCCCGGGGGCACCGGCGAGGGCTCCCCGCGAGGGCCAGGAGCGAACCAGGCGGGCACAGTCAGCTGCATCACCTCACCGCTCTCCTCGTCGACGAGCACCCCCACCCGGCTGTCGGCCCGGACGAAGGGACGGCACCCCACCCCATCGGGTGCGACCTCCACGAGGGGAAAGCCGATCCGGTCCAGGGCAGCGGAAAGCTCGTCGACCGACAACGGCTGCTCCAGCCGATGAGCCTGCAGGGTGAGATACAGACCGCGCCATCTGTCCTCGGCCCCGTCCTGCTTCCAGGCAAGCTCCACGAGGTCGTAGCAGCGCAGCAACTGCCCGGCACCGGTGCGGCTTTCGACGAACCGGTCGCCGAGAAGCGCGGTCACCTCGGCAGGCGTACTCGTGGCATCGGCACCACGCACGGCACCGGTGACGACGAAGCCGGTGAAGAACTCCATCCTGGGGGAGCCCTGACCCCGGCCTCAGGCACCACGCCCCAGGACGTCCCGTACGGCTTCCTCGCTCCGCGCCACCACGGCCGTCCCGTCCTCGGCCGTGATGATCGGCCGCTGGATCAACTTCGGGTGCTCGGACAGTGCGGCGATCCACCGCTCCCGCGAACCGGCCTCCCGCGGCCACTCCTTGAGCCCCAGCTCCTTCGCCGCCGCCTCCTGCGTCCGCGTGATGTCCCACGGCTCCAGACCGAGCCGGTCCAGAACGTCCCGGATCTCCTCGGGCGAGGGCACGTCCTCCAGGTAACGGCGGACGGTGTAGTCGGCCCCTTCGGCGTCCAGCAGAGTCACCGCGCTGCGGCACTTGGAACAGGCGGGATTGATCCAGATCTCCATGGGGCCAAGGTTACGCGAGGGACTGCCGAAAGCGCCTCTGAACAGGGGCGATTGTCAGTGGGGAGCAGTAAAATGGAGGGAGTTCGTGAGGGTTCCACCACGCTGCCAGGAGGATGCCGATGGCCGTTGCCACAGTCACGACCGAGCCGCTCGACCGACAGCTCCCGATGCCCTTCCACCCGCCGCTTCCCACCCCGCCGCAGAAGAAGCGACTGCCCGCGGGCCGCCCCCGCGAGTGGTACGTCTCCCACAACCGCCGCCTCAAGGCCATGCGCCTGGCCATCGCCCTGCTCGACAGCGGGGTCTACCAGCCCTCCAGCGCCGGCAACCACCGGATACGGATCACCGCCGAGCGCCTGGGCATCCACCCGCCGTCCGACACCACCTGCCGCATGGTCCGCGCCCTGATCCGCTACGGCCGCTGACCGGAACCGACCACCGACCACTCTGCCTG
>NZ_JBHXJG010000346.1:0-5841 GCF_042723425.1 Streptomyces sp. NPDC058375
GGCGACGAGAGCGCTCGGAGAGTGGTTCAGGCCGCGTTGGGGCCTTCGCCGGTGTCGGAGGGGGTGGCGCGGTTGGGGCCTTCGCCGGTGTCGGAGGGGGTGGCGGTGAGGTTGGGGCCTTCGCCGGTGTCGGAGGGGGTGGCGCGGTTGGGGCCTTCGCCGGTGTCGGACGGGGCGGCGGTGAGGTTGGGGCCCTCGCCGGTGTCGGATCCGCCGAGGACCGCGGAGCGTGCCGTGGCCGGCAGGGCGGAAAGGCCGTCGTCCGACGCCACCGTGGAAGCGGCGGCACCTCCGGCCACCAGCACAGCGGCCGTAAGAATTCCCACCATCGTCGACACCGGGTTCCGCATGGTCTACCGCCTTATGGAGTGGTCTTGCCGGGGCGTTCCTGCTGACGGGAATGACTTTCGCGGGTGCTGCTCCCCGGTCGTTCCGCTTCCGCTACCCGCCGCCGGGCGGCGGCCGGGAACGCGACAGGAAACCCCTGTACACAGGCGCAGGACGCGCATACCGGGACCGCCGTGGCGGAGGGACACGTACACGAAAGGGGCCCACCGGCAACAGCGGTGGGCCCCTCCGACGAGCGGATGCGGGTCAGGTGGGACAGCCGAGCACGGCGGCCGTACGGGTGGCGAGTTCGGCGGGTGTGAGCGCGGTGAGGACGACATACCCGTCCCGCACCTCCCGCACGTCCTCGGGTGCCGCGATCCGCCCGGGTGCTCCGGTCGGACCGGACAGCGGGAGGGCTGCCGCACACCCCACCGGCATCGCCGCCTTCAGCGGCTTCCCCGACAGGGCATGGACCAGTTCGCGTTCCGCGACCAGTCCCGTGGTGAGTTCGATCAGCCGGGAGACGGGCCAACTCGCCTGCCGTGGAATCGCGTCCACGACCCGCAGTCCTCGTCCGGTACGCGCGATACGGGTGAACGCGTACCCGAACTCGTAACCGACCAGGTCCAGGAGGCCCGTGGCCAGGGCTCTGATCTCCGCCTCCTCCGCACCGGTGATCGGAGCGGGGAAGGTGTGGACGGCCGGGCCGGAGCCCGGCGGCGTCGTGACACCGCAGGCTGCCCCGTCCGGTCCGTGCCCCGCGCCGGGTTCCCCCGGATCGCCGAAGTTCCCGTCGCCGGGACGGAATTCCACGATGCCGGTGACCCGGTGCATCCCCTCGACCGTGAGGGTCTCCACCCCGTACCCGACATCGCACAGCGGCGGCCTGTGCTCCGGTTCGTCCGGCAGGGCCAGCGCCTGCCACTGGGGGCCGCTGAGATTCAGCAGGTTTCTGACCTCGGCGGCATCCGCGAGCAGCCGGGCGGCGGAGGCGGGATTCGGTGAGACGCCCAGTTCCTCGGCCGTCTCCAGAACAGCGGGGCGGGTACTCGCGTCCCCGCAGGCGATCAGCCTGCCCACCCGGTGGGTGAGCACGGTCTCCCGAAGGTACGCGCGAAGCTCCTCGTCCGTGAATCCGGCCGCGTCCGCGACGGTGACGACATGGAAGCCGGCCTCCTCCGCCGCGGCCGCCAGTCGGCGCGACGGTGCGACGAGGAGGAGACGCCGTGGATCGGCGCTGCCGGATCCGGTCGAAACCGTCATGGCTGCTGTCCTCCGGTGTCCTGCGGGCCGGGCCGGGAGACGGCGCCTGCGAGGAGAGCGTCGGCGAGCACGCCGCCCTTGCCCCAGTGGTCGGTCGCCACGTCCCGCACGATGACGGTGACGGCCTCCTCGGGGCATCCGGCTATCCGGGACACACAGGCGGTCAGTTCCTCGACCAGTTCCTGGCGCTGTGCGCGATCGTTCCCTTTCCACCAGTCAACGGAAATCACAGGCACGGTAGGACTCCTTCGTTTCGGGGCGAGGCGAGGCGAGGCGGGGCGGGGGGCGGCTCGGGGCCGCGGTGTCCGCCGACGCGGAACCGGACCGGCTGTCCGACAGACGGTCGCGTGGCGCTCAGGCGAGTGTGGGCCGGAGCGTTCCCGAATGTTTCCCGCCCCGTTCCCCTCTCGTTCCGCACCGCCCGAGACGCTCCCGCCGGGTGGGAACGCGGCGGGACCACAGCGGGAAGCCCACCGGGCACGCTCAGCTCCAGTCATGAGGCCCACCCCGCCCCTGGAGCCACGATGAGCCTGCTCAGTCCGACGAAACCGGAATCGAATCCGGCCCTCGGCCCCGCGCCCGGCACCGCCTCCGCGTCCGCCGGCGAGTCCGAGGGGCCGGCGGTCACCCCCGCGTCCCCCACCCCCCGTCTGCTCGCCGCGCTGCGCGAGGACCTCGCCGTCGTCGTGGCCCGCGACCCCTCCGTACGGGGCGGGAAGGAAGCGATCCTCCACCCCGCGCTCACCGCACTGTGGGCGCACCGCGTCGCCCACCGCCTGCATGGTCGCGGCCTGCGCATCCCGGCCAGGCTGCTGGCCCGCTGGGCCCGCCGGGTGACCGCGGTCGAGATCCACCCCGGGGCCGTGCTGGGCCGCCGGGTCTTCATCGACCACGGCGCCGGGGTCGTGATCGGGGAGACCGCCGTCGTCGGTGACGACGTGACCATGTACCACCAGGTCACCCTGGGCGCCGTCGGCTGGTGGAGCGACAACAAGCGGCCCGAGGGCGACCGCCGCCACCCCGTCGTCGGCAGCGGCGTCATCCTGGGCGCCAACGCCACCGTCCTCGGACCGGTGACCGTGGGGGACCGGGCGGTCATCGGCGCCCAGGCCCTGGTCAACAAGGACGTCCCGGGCGGTGCCCGGGTGCTCGCGCCCACCGCCGTCATCAAGGAGCCCGGCCGGCGGCCGGAGCTGATGGAGGACGTCTTCACCGTCATCGCCTCCGCCGGCTCCTGGTGACAGCCCTCCGCCGGTTCCCGGTGACAGCCCTCCGCCGGTTCCCGGTGACACCCCTGCGCCGGTTCCCGGTGACACCCCTGCGCCGGTCCCTGGAGACACCCCGGGCCCTTGGCCCCCGACTGCCCCGATTGCGAGAGATGCAGCCATGACCACCACCGCTCACGCCCCGCTCACTGCCGTCGCTCCCGCCCGCCCCGCCGTCGCCTCACGCATCGAGGACCTCGTCGGCTCCACACCGCTACTGGAACTGCGGCTGCGCGACCTGGCGCCGGGCGCCCGGGTGCTGGCGAAGCTGGAGTCCGCCAACCCGATGTCCTCCAGCAAGGACCGCGCCGCCCTCTACATGCTGCGCGCCGCCGAGGAACGCGGCGCGCTCCGGCCCGGCGGCACCGTCGTCGAAGCGACCTCCGGGAACACCGGGATCTCCCTGGCCGCGTTCGCCGCCTCCCGCGGCTACCGCTGCGTGATCGTGCTTCCGGACAACGCCACGGCCGAGCGGGTCAGGCTGCTGCGCGCGTTCGGGGCCGAGATCGTCCAGACGCCGAGCTCGCTCGGCTACCCGGGGGCGATCGCCGAGGCCGAGCGGTTGCACGCGGCCACTCCGGGCTCCTGGTTTCCCTGCCAGCACGAGAATCTCGACAACGTACGGGCCCACTACGAGACGACGGGGCCGGAGATCCAGGCGGCCGTGTCCTCCCTCGGCCGGCGCATCGCGGCCTTCGTGTGCGGGGTGGGCACCGGCGGCACCCTCACCGGCGTCGCCCGCTCCCTCAAGGAGCACGACCCGGACGTCCGCGTGATAGCCGTCGAGCCGGAGAAGTCACCGATCCTGTCCCAGGGGTACGCGGGCCAGCACCGCATCCCCGGGCTCAACGGCGGCTTCGTCGCCGATACGACCGACGTTTCCCTCATCGACGAGGTCGTGACGGTCTCCGACGAGGACGCCCTCCTCACCGCGCGCCGGCTGGCGACCGGTCAGGGCCTCTTCACCGGCGTCTCGTCCGGTGCCGCCGTGTACGCCAGTGAGCGCGTCACCCGCAGGCCGGAGTTCTCCGACGGCATCGTGGTGACCCTCCTGCCGGACACCGGCGAGCGCTACCTGAGCATGTGGGAGGACCAGGCATGAGCCACGCGATGTTCCGTGCCTACGCGGACGCGGTGAAGGCCGAGATCGGGACCGCCACGACCACGCGCTTCATAGCCCTCGCCGAAACCACCGACGGGCGGTTCGGTCTCTTCCACCATTCGATGCTGCCGGGGGCCGGTGGGGCGGACCCGCACTACCACTCCCGGATCTCCGAGTCCTTCTACGTGCTGACGGGCGAAGTCCGGTTGCACGACGGCACCGGCTGGCGAACCGCCCGTGCCGGCGACTTCCTGCACGTGCCGGAGAACGCGGTGCACGGCTTTCGCAATGAGAGCGGCTCGCTCGCCGAGATGCTGATCATCTTCACGCCGGCCGAACATCGGGAGGGCTACTTCGAGGGCCTGGCCGCTCTGCTCGCCGACGGCAACCGCCCCTCCCGCGAGGAGATGGTCGCGCTGATGGAGAAGTACGACCAGTTCGAGGTCGACGCCCCGGACACGGATCACGACCACCCGCACCGACACGCGCACGGCGACGGGGCCGGCCACCGCCACCATCACCACCACGGCCCCGCCGACGCACACGCCGCGTCGCACCACCACTGACCGGCGGGGCCCGCCGGCCCTGCCCCCTTCCCCTCCCCCTCCCCTTTCTTTCGAGGAGATCACCGCATGAACGTCGCCAACTGGGGCCGCTTCGGTCTGCTGGCCGCCCTGTGGGGCTGCAGCTTCGCCTTCATCAAGATGTCGCTGGAGGCGTTCGCGCCCCTTCAGCTCGCCTCCGGCCGCCTGGTCGTCGGCGCGCTCGTCGTCCTCGCCATCCTCGCTGTGAAGCGCCTCCCCCTGCCTTCGCGCCCGCTCTGGGGACACATCGCCGTCGCCTCCGTCTTCGGCAACGTCATCCCCTTCACCCTCTTCGCCATCGGCGAGCAGCACACCACCGCGACCATCGCCGGCGTGATCCAGGGGGCCACCCCGCTCATCACCATGGGCGTCGCCGCTCTCGCGCTCTCCGAGGAGAAGCCGACGCGCCGCAAGGTGACCGGCCTGGTCGGCGGGTTCGTCGGGCTGATCATCGTGGTGGGGCCGTGGAACACCGACGGCTTCGGCTCGATCGGCGGTCAGCTCGCCTGCGTCGGGGCCGCCGCCAGCTACGCCGTCAGCTTCGTGTACATCCGCCGCTTCATCGGTCCCCACAAGCTGCCCGCGCTCTCCGTGACCGCGGCCCAGCTGAGCGCGGCCTCCGTCATCACGGTGGTGCTCACCACGTTCGTGACCGGCTGGAGCCTGCACGGCGACCTCACGGTCAAGCCGCTGCTCGCCCTCCTGGTCCTCGGTGCGGCTTCCACCGGTATCGCCTTCGTGCTGCTCAACCGCCTGATCGCGGACGCCGGCCCGACCACGGCCTCCGGCGTGAACTACCTCGTACCGGTGTTCTCCGTGGTCGTCGGGGTGCTCGCCCTGGGCGAACCGCTGTCCTGGAACGTACCGGTGGGCGGGATCCTCGTCATCGCCGCGCTCGCCCTCGCGGAAGGCCGGATCTCCGCCCTGTCGAAGTCCGGGAAGCCCAAGCCGACGTCACCGGTCGCCCCTGACCGCGTGCCGCAGAAGAGCCGCCCGTAGCACCGCCGCCCGTAGCACCGCCGTCCGTAGCACCGTCGTACGGCACGGCACGGCACGGCACGGCACGGAACAGCAAAGTTCAGCACGGCACATAGACAGCTCGGCACAACAACAGCACGCACAGCCACGCCTCAACGAGCCGGGGCCGGCGCAGACACCCTTCCCGGGGTGCGCGCCGGCCCCGGCTCGTTGCGTCTTGTCGCCCCGCCAGGCCCCCCCCCCCCCCCCCCCCCCGCCCCGGGGCTCCGCCCCCCAACCCCCCCCCCCCCCCCCCACACAGGCCCGACGCGCGCGCCAC
>NZ_JBHXJG010000347.1:0-5836 GCF_042723425.1 Streptomyces sp. NPDC058375
GTGTGCCGTACCGTTTCAGACGGCCGGCCACACCGCCGTGCCCCGGGGTAGTCCCCTCGGCGTCCAGGGGGCCGCCGGCGAGCAGGACCTCGGTGTGGGCGGGGAGCCCGGCGGGTTCCTCGGCGAGGTTGACGGCGCAGATCAGCGCATTGCCGCGGGCGAACAGCAGAAGCCCCGGGTCCTCGCGCAGCCGGCGCAGCGGCTCGGTGTGCCGTGCGGTCAGGGAGCGTCGCTGTCGCAGGGTTCCGAGGTGGCTTCCGGTCGGCTTCCCGATCAGTCCGCCGCCCCTCGGCGGCCGGCTGGGAGCGCTCTCCACGCGGTTGCATGGACCGCTCACCGAAGCACGGCCGCCGGGGCGATCGCGGGCGGGTGGCCGGGGGCCGCGGCGGCTTCGGGCTCCATGTCGGACGCCCGGCCTGCCGCGACCTCACCCCGCTTCCACCAGCGACGGTTCTTCAGCAAACCATCGCGTCGCGAACGCAAGAATATGGCAATAGTCGTGGGACATTCATCGTCCCGTGATGGACATGGCCGCCCAGAGGCGGCTACGACCGAGGTTTTCGGCTCGCCGCTAGCGGGCTCCGGCGGCCGTCCGTACGCCGCCGAAGTCGATGGCGCGGTCGGCCTCGCGCAGGACCTCCTCGGCCACCCGGCGCACTTCGGCGAGCACGTCGCCGTGCTCTTCAACGAGGCCGGCGTAGATCGGTGCTTCGGTGCTGTCTGCGGAACTCATACGGTGATTTTCCCCGTCGGTCTGGTGCGGAAAGCCCCTGCCGGTCGGCGGAGGCGGGGGCGAGTGTACGTGGTGGGCGGCGGCGGTCGCGATTCCGTTCCGGCGCGCGGACCCCGCCGCACCTGCTGGAACGGCTCCCCGCCCGGGTCTCGGCGGCGCGGGAGTGAGCGTCGTCACCGCCCGCGGCGGCCCGTACCGGGGTGCTGGACGGGAAAGCCCGCGCGGGAGGCGAGCGTGGTCAGCTCGTCGGCCCGGGCCGCCCGGAGGCCCACCACCCGCGATCCAGGAGAGATTGTCCACCGGCTCGTCGACGCCCCGCTCGGCCAGCCGGCCCGCGAAGGCGCTCACGTAGTCGTGCGGGCTGTCGTGGGCGCGCAGCACCTCCTCGCCCACGCGGGGCGCGCCGGGGCGAGCAGTGAGGCGATCGCGGCCAGGGACGTATGGATCATGTCGGCGTCGGGCCGGTCGGACATCGTGCTCTCTTCCTGCGGCCGGGCGGCCGCCGGGTCGTCGGTCGTCGTTCCGCACACGGTGGACAGTGCCTGGGGGATGAGAGGCGCTAGAGGCGTCGTCGGCGGGCCTCGGGCAGGGGCCGGTGGCCCTCGGTCCACTCGTTGACCCAGCCGCAGCCCGAGCAGGCGTACCGCCCGTCGAGGCCGGCGATCAGGGTGCCGCACCGCGCGCATCCGATGAAGGTGATCTCCGGGTGTTCCGTGACCGCCGCGTCATCGTCCGGGGAGCGCCGCTCCGGGCTGGATGAGGCCTCCATCGTCACGCGTCCGTTCCCGCCGCGTCCAGCAGGATCCGGGCGAGCTCGCGGGGCTGCGAGAACATCGGCCAGTGGCCGGTGTCCATCGTGACCAGCCGCCATCGCTCGCTCGTCAGCAGTTCGGCCACCTCGGGGCTCGGCTCGGGCCAGTCGAGCAGGCATTTGACGTACGTCGCGGGCAGCAGGCCCAGCGGACGGGTCAGGACGGCGGGACCGGTGAGGGTGGCGCCGGGGTGGGGTGTCGAGCCGCCGATGAACCGGGCGCTCTGTTCCTCGGTGAGTCCCTGGTCCGCGCAGTCGGCGACGGTCGGCGGCGGCCAGAAGCCCCCGTTGGCGGCGATGGCCGCCTCCACGCCCGCCCGGCCGTCCGGCCAGCCGGATACGAAGGACTCGCCCTCGGCCGGAACGCTGGAGTCGACGAACACGACGTGGGCGAGCCGGTCGCCGATCCGTGTCGCCGCCTGCCCGACCGGGATGCCCGCGTAGCTGTGCCCGACCAGCACCACATCGCTCAGGCCGAGGCGCTCGACCTCCTCGACGATGTCCTGGACGTGCGTCCGCTGATCCGCGGCCGCCCCCTGCTTGTCGGCGAGGCCGGACAGGGTCAGCGGGTGGACCCCGTGACCGGCCGCACGCAGGTCGGGCTCCACATCGCGCCACGCCCACGAACCGAGCCAGGCGCCTGCCACGAGTACGAATTGCGTCATGCCAGCAACGTAGCGCAGGGGCACGACAGCGCCTCGCGACCGCCGTCCCACGGCCCACGGGCTCGGACGGGCGGGCGCCCCCGGCGGGGGCCGTCACCGTCGGCGCTTCGCTATCTTCGCGGGACCGGAACGGGGTGGCGGGCGGGGTGATCGCCGTCGCCCGGCCGCCGATCGAAGGAGAGCACCTGTGCGTTCCCCCGCCACCGACCGGACCGTGGGCGTTCTGCTGCCGCGCGACCTGCCGGCCGACCGGATCCTCCCGTACGCGCGACGGGCCGAGGAGTTGGGGTTCGGCGCCGTCTGGGTGGTCGAGGACCTCGGCTTCCGCGGAGGGATCGCCCAGGCGGCCGCCGTGCTGGCGTCCACCGACCACGTCCGGGTCGGCATCGGGCTGCTCCCCGCCGGGGCCCGCAACGTGGCGTTCGCGGCGCTGGAGATCGCGTCCCTGGCGCAGCTCTTCCCCGGCCGGGTCGACGTCGCCGTGGGGCACGGCATGCCGCACTGGATGCGCAGCGTCGGTCAGTGGCCCCGGAGCCCGCTCACCTTCCTCCGCGAGTACGTCGACGCCTTGCGGGCACTTCTGCGCGGCGAACTCACGCAGCGGCGCGGGCAGTACGTCCACCTCGACGGCGTACAGCTCGACCCCGGTGCGCTGCCCGGCGTCGTGCCCGACATCCTGGCGGGCGTCCGGGGCCCCAAGTCCCTGGCGCTCTCCGGGGAGGTGGCGGACGGAACGGTCCTCGCGGAGCCGGTCGCCCCCGAGTACGCGCGGGCGGCGCTCGGGCACGTTTCCGCCGGCCGCCCCCACCGGCTCGTCGCGTACAACATCGCGTCCGTCGACGCCGACCCGCTCACCGCGCTGGCCGCCGCCCGCCGGGGGCTGGAGTGGATCGGCGAGCCCGACTGGCACGCGCACATCGCCCCGCTCCCGTTCGCCGACGAGCTGGTCGCGCTGCGGGCCGGGTGCGCGAGCCGCGAGGAGTTCGTCCGGCGCATGCCCGACGAGTGGGTCGCCCGACTCGCCGTGGCCGGGACTCCGGCACAGGCACGTGACCGCCTCGACGGACTGCGGGCGGCGGGCGTCACCGACACCGTCCTGGCCCCGGTCGGCCCCGACCCGCTGAGGGCCCTCGATTCCCTGGCTTCCGTTCTCGACGCCTGAGGCACCGCCACGATCACCTCCTCGCCTTTCGGCCGATGCCCACCGCCGATCGAACGGGATGCATTGTCGGCCGTTTCTGACTGCTTTTCGCTATGAACCGAGGCGGTGGGCGACGGCGAGGCAGGATGTTCCCGTGATGGGCAACCTTCCCGTCGTGACGACCAGTTTCGTCGGCCGCAACAGCGAACTGGTCAGCGTCGAACGGGCACTTCGAGATCATCGGCTGGTCACGCTCACCGGCAGCGGCGGGGTCGGCAAGAGCCGACTGGCCCTGCGCACGGCCGAGCGTGCCCGGGACCGCTACGCCGACGGCGTCTGGTGGGCCGACCTCTCCCATCTGCACGACGAGCAACTGCTCGCCACGACCGTCTCCGACGGGGTCGGGCTGCTGGACCACAGTCCTCGCCGCCCGGTGGCCGCGCTCGGCGAGTGGCTGTCCGGCAAGAGCCTGCTCCTCGTTCTCGACTGCTGCGAGCGGATCGTCGGCCCCTGCGGTCAGCTCGTCGCCGAACTGCTCGCCGCGGCCCCGGGTCTGACGGTCCTGGCCACCAGCAGGGAGCCGTTGGGCGCGGCGGACGAGAGGTGCGTCGAGGTGCCCCCGCTGTCGGCGGGCGACGACGGTGACGAGGCCATCCGGCTCTTCCGCGACCGCGCGGCGGCCGTCGCCCCGGGCGTCTCGCTCGACGACCCCGGGAGTGCGGCCGCCGTCGCCGAGATCTGCCACCGCCTCGACGGCATACCGCTCGCCGTCGAACTGGCCTGCGCCCAGCTCCGCGAGAGCAGCGCGCAGGAGATCACCGGGCGGCTGGCCTCCCGGATGGAGGACCTCACCGACGACACCGTCTGGCCCCGCCGCCACCGGGCCCTGCGCACCACGATCGGCTGGAGCCACGAGCTCTGCGCCCCGCTGGAGCGGCTGCTGTGGGCGCGGCTCTCCGTCTTCCGCGGTGTCATCACGACGCCGGACGCGGAGGCGGTGTGCGCGGGCGGGCCGCTGGACGCCGAGGCCGTCGCCCCCGCCCTGGAGCGCCTGGCCGACCAGTCCGTGCTCCGGCGGGCCGGGGACGGCTACCGGATGCTGGACACGCTGCGCGAGTACGGGGCGATGTGGCTGGCCGAGCTGGCGGAGGACGCGCTCCTCGCCGACCGGCACGCCCGGCACTTCGCCCATGTCGCCGTCCAGGCGTACGCGGGCTGGCTCGGGCCCTCGCAGGTCCTCTGGTACCACCGGATCGCCGACACCCACGCGGACCTGTGCGCGGCCCTGGACCATCTGCTGGCCGAGGACCCGGAGATGGCGATGGAGATGGCCGGGTGCGCCGGTCTCTTCTGGAGCTGCTGCGGCCATCTGCACCAGGCCCGTACGTATCTGGAGCGGGTGCTCGCCCTGCCGCTCTCCGCCGGTCCGCACCGCACCCGGGCGCTGTGGGCCCTGGGGATCACGCTGACGCTCCAGGGCGACCACGAGGCGGCCCGCCGCACCGGCGAGGAGTGCGAGCAGGCGGCCCGCCGCGACGAGGACCCGGAGGCGGTGCTCCTCGCGGCCCACTCCGTGAGCTTCACGTATCTGATGATGGGCCGGCCGCTCAACGCGTACTCCGTCAGCGACGGCGCGCTGGAGGACCATCCGGGCGATCCGGCCGACGCGCCCTCGCAGTTGCGCTGCCGGGTGATACGCCTGTTCGCCCTGTCCGCGCTCGGCCGGCTCGACGAGGCGTACGAGGAGGCCATGCGGCTCCAGCGGATCAGTCTGCGTTTCGGCGAGCACTGGGCGCGGGCGTACGCCGATCACCAACTCGCCCTCATCCACCTGCTCCAGGGCCGCCCCCGGCATGCCGAGAGCCACGCGCGCGCGATGCTCGCGAGCAAGCACGAGCTGCACGACAGCCTCGGCATAGCGCTCGGCCTCGATCTGCTCGCCGGAGCCATCGCGGCGCAGGGCAACGGGGTGGCCGCGGCCCGCGCCTCCGGTACGGGGCACACGTTCTGGCGCATGATCGGCCACCCGCACCGGGGCACCCCGGAGCTCGGGGCGATCCGCGAGCAGTGGGAGCTGAGGGCCCGGCAGGCCGCGGGCGACTCGGCGTACGAGCTGGCCTACCGGAGCGCCTCGGCCGACGACGCCGAACGCGGCCTGGCCCACGCGCTGGAGCGCGGGAACCCCGGTTAGGACCTGCCCCGGCTGTCCCGCACGGGCAGGCGGACCACGCAGGGGCAGCCGGGACGCTCCCGGGCCCGGGCCGCCCCCGCCGGACCAGCCCCTGCACTCGGCCGCCGGACACCTCGACGGGACACCGCTTAGCATCCGGGTATGACGTCCATCAGCCGGCTCCGTTGCGACCACGCCGAGGCCCTGCTCGCCTTCGAGCGGGAGAACCGGACCTACTTCGCCGCGTCCATCTCCGACCGGGGCGACGACTACTTCGCCGAGTTCACCGAACGCCACCGCGTCCTGCTCGCCGAGC
>NZ_JBHXJG010000348.1:0-5827 GCF_042723425.1 Streptomyces sp. NPDC058375
CGGCGACGCCGTGCACAGCCCGTCCACGGCGTCGGCGACCGTGCGGGTACGCCGGGCCGGCTGACCGGCCCGGCCGGCCCCGCAGGAAAGTCCGTGGCACCCGGTCCGCACGCCTCCGAGGCGCGCGGACCGGGGCCGTCAGTGGGCGCCGACCAGGTGCCCGGAGGGGGCGGCGGGGTCGGCGAGGGCGGCGAGTGCCGCGGTGTGGGCGTCCATCCGCTCGGCGGCGAGGATGGCGGCGGTCGTGTCGGCGCGGGACGCCGCCACCAGCAGGGCGCGGCCCGCGAGGGCGTGGGCGCGGCGGTGGAGGTCTGCGGGGGCGGCGGCGGTCAGGCCGGCGTGCCGGGTGGGCGGGGCGCCGCGCAGCCGGGCCACCTGCTCGGCGATCCGGTCGCCTGCCGGGCCGGGGCCCAGCTCGTCGGTGACCGCGAGGAGGGCGGCCAGGTGCCCGGCGAGCTGGATGTCCAGCTCCTCCTCGCGGCTGCGGTGCGGAAAGTCCGCGTCGTCGGCCGGGGTGTGGACCGAGGGGCTGCGGATCGGCTCGTACATGGATGGCCTCCCGATGGTGCGTGGAACCATCCTACATTGGAACCAGTCTAAAGTTGACTGTAGTCCGGAAGAGTGATCGGTCTACGGCTGTCCGTAACCGCCCAGGGGCCGCGGATCCGGCTACGGCTGTCCGTAACCGTCCAGGAAGGTGCCGATCCGGGTCACCGCGTCGGTCAGGTCCTCAACCGTCGGCAGCGTGACGATCCGGAAGTGATCGGGCTCGGGCCAGTTGAAGCCGGTGCCCTGCACGACCATGATCTTCTCGGCCCGCAGCAGGTCCAGCACCATCTGCCGGTCGTCCTTGATTTTGTAGACCTTCGGGTCGAGCCGGGGGAAGAGATACAGCGCCCCCTTCGGCTTCACGCAGGTCACCCCGGGGATCGAGGTCAGCAGGTCGTACGCCGTGTCCCGCTGCTCCAGGATCCGGCCGCCCGGCAGCACCAGGTCCTGGATCGACTGCCGCCCGCCGAGCGCGGTGGCCACCGCGTGCTGCGAGGGCATGTTGGCGCAGAGCCGCATGTTGGCGAGGATCGTCAGCCCCTCGATGTACGAGGTGGCGTGCGCCTTCGGTCCGCAGACGGCCATCCAGCCGGAGCGGTAGCCCGCCACCCGGTAGTTCTTGGAGAGCCCGTTGAAGGTCAGCACCATGAGGTCCGGGGCCAGCGCCGCCGTCGGGGTGTGGGTCGCGCCGTCGTAGAGGATCCGGTCGTAGATCTCGTCGGAGCAGACGATCAGGTTGTGCCGCCGGGCGATCTCGGTGAGACCGCGCAGCATCTCGTCGTCGTACACCGCACCGGTCGGGTTGTTCGGGTTGATGATCACCAGGGCCTTGGTGCGGTCGGTGATCTTCCGCTCGATGTCCGCGAGGTCCGGCATCCAGTCGGCCTGCTCGTCGCACCGGTAGTGCACGGCCGTCCCGCCCGCCAGCGAGACCGAGGCGGTCCACAGCGGATAGTCGGGTGCCGGTACGAGCACCTCGTCGCCGTCGTCCAGCAGCGCCTGCATCGACATCTGGATCAGCTCGGAGACGCCGTTGCCCAGGTAGATGTCCTCGACGTCGAGCTCGATGCCCTTGGTCTGGTAGTGCTGCATCACCGCACGGCGCGCGGACAGCAGGCCCTTCGCGTCGCCGTACCCGTGCGCGCCCGCGACGTTGCGCAGGATGTCTTCGAGGATCTCCGGCGGGCACTCGAACCCGAACGCGGCCGGGTTGCCCGTGTTCAGCTTGAGGATGCGCTGACCGGCCGCTTCCAGCCGCATCGCCTCCTCCAGCACGGGGCCCCGGATCTCGTAACAGACGTTGGCGAGCTTCGTCGACTGGATGACCTGCATGTCCGCGAGCTTACGGCCGCGTTTCGCGGGGTGCGCGGGGATTGCTCCCGGCGTACTCCCTCCGGGGCGCGTCCCCGCCCCGCCCCGTCTTCCATCGCCATGCCCGCCGCCGCCCCGGACCGTGGGATCTCCCGGTCGGGGCGGCGTCGGGGCTTGGAAAGGCGGCGTGAGCGGGCTGAGCGGGCGGGACGGGTGAGATGCGCCACGCGGGGGGCGCCCGGCTGCGCGGGACGGCCGCCGAGGTCGGTCACTCCGGCAGTCGGGTGCCCTCCGGGAGCCGGATGCCGAAGTCGTCCGCCAGGACGCGCAGCGCCTCGTCGCCGTCCTTGAGCCGCCGCTCCTTGACCGTGCCGTCGTCGGCCGTCTCCACCAGGTCCAGCCCGGCCAGGGCCAGGTGTGAGCCGATCCGGGTGCGCTGCGCGTACACCGCCTGCCGGAACGGCGAGCGCGGGTGCGTCGCGACGTGCCAGTTCATCATCTCGTAGTCCGGAGCCTCGAACGGTTCCAGGGTGAACGTGTGCTGCGGCTCCCAAGAGCCGCCCTTGTCCGCCTGGAGCTCCCACGTCGGCAGCGGACCGGCGTGCGCGACGTGGACGAGCCGGTGGTGGCGCGGGGCGTCGAACAGCTCCGCTCCCTCCACCAGCTCGATCGGCTCCAGCAGGGCGCCGGTCGCCCCGAAGCCGACGTCCGCCAGATACGGGTGCGGCTCACCCTCCACGTCCACTTGCAGCAGCATGTGCGAACGCGGCCGGATGTCGCCCGGCGCCGCGCCCAGCATCACGCGGGCCGTCACCGGCGTCACGGAGAAGCCGATCTGCCGCAGGACAGCGGCGAAGAGGGTGCCGTGCTCGAAGCAGTACCCGCCGCGTCCGCCGCGCACGAGTTTCGCCTCCAGGTCGTCGAGTGCCAGCGACGGGGCGGAGCCGAGGACGGCGTCCAGGTTCTCGAACGGGATGCCGGACAAGTGGGCCCGGTGCAGGGACCGCAGCACCTCCAGGGTGGGGCGGGGCTCCCCGGTCCAGCCGATACGGGCGAAGTAGGCGTCGAGGTCGAGTGTCATACGCCGACCGTACGCAGCCGGGGCGCGGGCGCGCCTCCGGCTACGGACCGAGGTGTGCGACCGGAGGGTCTCGGTCGCTGGTCCGAGACCTCGGACGAACCTCCTGGGCCCGGTGCGCGGGCTCAGATCTTGCTCAACTCCGGTGAGGGCCGGGCTGTCCCGGGTAGCGGTGGATCATGAGTCTGTTCCGGAAGCCCCAGCCCCTCGCCGTACTCGTCGTCCGCGACGGCCCCGATGTCGTCGCCGGTCTGCGGAGCGCGCTGGAGACCGCCACGGACGCCGAGCGCCCCGGACTGGAGCGCGCCCTCGCCCTGGCCGAGGGCTCCGCCGCCCGCCCGGACGCGGAGCTGCGCGGCCGGTGGGTGCGCCAGCGGCTGACCGCCGCCGGACACGAGGGGCCTGCGGACTCCGTGGAGGCCATCAAGATCCTGCGCCAGGCCGAGCCCGGACTGACGCTCCTCCAGGCGGTGACGTACGCCAAGGAGGCCGCGGCGGCGGAAGCCTGACCCGGGAAGGGCGGCGGCGGAAGCCTGACCCGTAAGGGCGGGAGGAGGGCCGTCAGATGCCGTTCATCGAGCCCGCCGACGCGATCAGCAGCGCCGTGTCGACGCCCTGTTCCCGGGCCGTACGGACCAGCGCCGCGTCCCCCGCCTCCGCCACGGCCGCGCTGGTGGGGTCCTCGGGCACGGGCCCGCCCGCGTACGCCGCCGTCGCCGGGGCCATCGCCGCCAGCCAGTCCGCCACCAGCGTGCCGAAAGCCTTCTGGTCGATCCCGGCGTCCGCCACCAGCGCGGCCGCGTGCCGCGCCCCGGCGAACATGGCGTTCATCGCGCTGAGCAGCGCCACATCGTGGAGCGCGGCGAACCCGGGGTCGGCCCCGACGTACCGGGTGGCGACGGGCACGGCCAGCACCTCCTGGTGGGCGTCGAAGACCTCGCGCGAGCCGCTGTAGAAGACATAGCCGCCGGCCTCCGGCACACCGATCATCGGCGGTACGGCCATGATCCCGCCGTCCAGGAAGCGGGCGCCGCGCTCGTTCGCCCAGGCCGCGCGGGTACGGGATTCGCCCGGGGTGGAGGTGGTGAGGTCGACCAGGTCCTTGCCCGCGAGATCGGCCTCCGCCAGCGCCGCGCGGACCGAGGCGTCGTCCAGGAGGCAGGCGACGACGAGCGGGCTCGCGGCCACCGCCTCGGCCGCCGTCGCGGCCACCCGGGCGCCCGCGGCGGCGAGTTCGGCGCTCTTGCCGGGGCTGCGGTTCCAGACGGTCAGGGGGTGTCCGGCGGCGAGCCAGGTACGGGCGAGCGCGGCGCCCATCGCGCCGAGGCCGAGCAGGGTGAGGGGGGTGGGCGATGTGGCACCAACGGTGTTGTCAGACATGCCGATTAGGCTGGTCGAAGGCTGCGAAGGCAACAAGTACGCACTATGGAGTGGGTGGTTACCTCGTGGATAGCGAGCAGGCGGGGAGGGGTGGGCGGGCGGTGACACGGATCGTACGGAGACCGGGGGCGTTCGTCTGCGGGATCGACGCGGCGATGGACGTCATCGGCGGCAAGTGGAAGGTGCTCATCCTGTGGGCGCTGAACGAGAAGACCTGCCGCTTCGGTGAGCTGCGCCGGGCCGTGCCCGGGGTGACCGAGAAGGTGCTCAGCTCCCACCTCAAGGAGCTGGAGGACGACGGCATCGTGCACCGCGAGGTGTACGCCGAAGTCCCGCCGCGCGTGGAGTATTCGCTCACCCCGCTGGGCCTCTCTCTGAACGCGGCACTGGAACCGTTGGGGGAGTGGGGGCGCGACCACATCTACCGGGGTGCGGACGGGGCCGCTGCCGAGCCCGTGGCAGGGCTGGGGAAGCGGTAGCCGTAGCAGCGGCCGGAATTGACCCCTTGTGATGGCCTGACATCTGCGCAAACATGCGCATGTCAAAAGCCGGAAGATCTCCGGCCCTTGGCATCACTGGAGGTACCCCCCACATGAACAAGCCTCTCGTCGGTGCGTTTCTTGCTGCCCTGCTCCTGGGAGCCGGCGCCGCGCCCGTCGTCGCAGCCGAACCCGCACAGCAGGTCCAGACGCGGGAAACCGCATCCGAGGCCGGCCCCGCGGCGAAGGCCGTGACCTTCGCCGGGACCGTCGCGCTCAGCAACTGTTCGGGCTCCGTGGTCCGTTCCCCCGACTCCGCCCCCACCGACCCCGCCCTCGTGCTCTCCAACGGGCACTGCCTGGAGTCCGGCTTTCCTGGCCCCGGCGAGGTCGTCGTCGACCAGCCGTCCTCCCGTACGTTCACCCTGCTCAACGCCTCGGGCGACGGGGTCGGCACGCTGAAGGCGAGCAAGATCGCGTACGGCACGATGACCGACACCGATCTCTCGCTCTACGAAACCACTTCCACCTACCAGCAGATCGAGGACAGCTACGGCATCCAGGCGCTGGAGCTGGAGACCGCCCACCCGACGGCGGGCACCGCCATCACGGTCGCCTCCGGCTACTGGAAGCGCACCTACAGCTGCGACATCGACGGCTTCGTCCACCAGCTCAAGGAAGGCCGGTGGACCTGGAAGGACTCGGTCCGCTACACCCCGGAGTGCCAGACCATCGGCGGTACGTCCGGCTCGCCGGTGATCGACGACGCCACCGGCAAGGTGGTCGCCGTCAACAACACCGGCAACGAGAGCGGCCAGGAGTGCACGGACAACAACCCGTGCGAGGTCGACGAGAACGGCGAGGTGACCGTCCGCGAGGGCATCAACTACGCCCAGCAGACGTACAACATGGTCCCCTGCATCGGGACCGGCAACAAGATCGACCTCGACCGTGAGGGCTGCGCGCTGCCCAAGCCGTAGCCGCACGTGCGGACCGGCGCGCGCCCGGCGGCCCCGGCCTTCCTCAGGGC
>NZ_JBHXJG010000349.1:0-5745 GCF_042723425.1 Streptomyces sp. NPDC058375
CTGGCGTCTCGTGGGGTGGGTGTTGTGTATAAGCCACAGCACCGGTGGTGGGGTTCAAGACGACGACCCGCCCGGCCGCCGCCACGCGGTACTGAGCCCGCCTCCGGCGGCCGGCCGCCACAGGGGAGCGGCCGGTCGCCGGAGGTGCGGTGTACCCCGGGTCGGGAGCATGCTGGCTGTGTGACCCGGCACGATACGACCCGGTATCCCCCGCCCGCCGGACACGGGGCCGCGGCCGGGGGACTCGACGGTGGCCGCGTGCCCGACGAGCTGTCCCTCGTACTCGCCCAGGCCCTCGTCAGCGCCGTCGAGTCGAGCGACGGCTACGCGGGCGGCGTCTACCTGCGCAGCAGGACGTCCGGACTTCTGCGGCTGGCGGTGCTCGCCGGGCTGCCGGCCCCGCTGTTCCGGCCCTGGTGGCGGATGCATGTGAACCGGCCCTTCCCGGTCTCCGAGGCCTACCGCTCGGGGCGGCCCGTGCTGCTCTCCGACGCGGAGGAGGCGATGCGCCGGTTCCCGCAGCTGATGGCGGGGCTGCCGTTCCCGTTCGGGTCGCTGTGGGTGCCGATCAACGGGCCCCGGGGCAGCGTCGGTGTGCTGGCGGTCCTGCGGGCCTCCACGCCGGGGCAGCCCGTCGCCCCCGCCGACGGGGACCGGCTGCACGACCTCGGCCGGCGGCTCGGCGGCGCGCTCACCGATCTGGAGCGGCGGGGCGTCGACTGCGTATGGGAGGCCGAGCCGGTCCCCGTGCAACTGCCCGCCGCCACCACGCCCCCGGTGCGGGTCGGCCGGTTCGACTGGGACCTGCACTCCGGGCAGGTCGCCGCCGACGACGAACTCTGCGCGATCCTCGGCTTCGAGCCCGCCGCCTTCCCGGGCACCGTCGACGCGCTCGCCGAACGGCTGGTCCCCGAGGACGTGTACGGGCTGTGGGCGCTGGCCCGGCGGACGGTGGAGTCCGCCGAACCGGTGGTCCGCCGGATGCGGCTGCGCGGCCCCGACGGCCGGTCCCACCTGCTGGAGCTGTCCGGCCGCTGGACACACCCGGACGGCGACGCCTCCGCCAGCCATCTGAGCGGCTTCCTGGTCGACCTCGGCGCGGGGCCCGTCGTGCCGGAGGCCGCCGACCGGCTGCCCCGGGGCATCCTCTCCCTGGACCGGCTCGGGCGGATCACGTACGCCAACGGCCTCGCCGAGGAGCTGCTCGGCCACTCCCGGCCGGAGCTGATCGGCCATGTGGTGTGGCAGGCCCTGCCGTGGTTCGGACACGAGGCCTACGAGGACCACTACCGGGCCGCCCTGATGGCCGACGAGCCCGTCCACTTCCTCGCCCGCCGCCCGCCCTCGCGCTGGCTGTCGGTGTCGCTGTACCCGGGCCACGACGGGGTGAGCGTCGTCCTCCAGGCCACCGACCAGCCGGCCTACGCCCCCGGCTCCGTCACCTCACCGGGTCTTGGCATCGGCTCGACCGCCGACCGCTCCTCCGCGCTGTACCGGCCGGTGGCCCTCGCCATCGCGCTGACCGAGGCGGTCACCGCACGTCAGGTCTCCGCGGTGGTCACCGAGGAGCTGCTCCCCGCGTTCGGCGGCCGCCAGCTCGCCATCTACCTGCTGAACGAGCGCCACCTCCATCTGGCCTGGGAGACGGGGTTCCCGAAGGGTTTCCTCGACCGCTTCGACGGGGTCGGGCTCGACGTCAGCATCCCCGGGGTGGAGACCCTGACCACGGGCCGCCCGATCTTCTTCGAGTCCATGCAGCGCCTGGCCGAGGCCTACCCGGGCATCCCCATCGACGCGGACGTCGGGGCGCGGGCTTTCCTGCCGCTGATCGCCTCGGGCCGACCCGTCGGCTCCTGCATCCTCGGCTTCGACCGGCCCCGCGGCTTCAGCCCGGAGGAGCGCACGGTCCTGACGGCCCTGGCCGGGCTCATCGCCCAGGCCCTGCAACGCGCCCAGCGTTACGACAGTGAGTCCGCCCTCGCCCGCGGACTCCAGGACGCCCTGCTGCCGCACCGGCTGCCCGAGGTGGACGGGGTGGACACCCTGGGGCGCTACCTCTCCGGCACCCAGGGGATGGACGTGGGCGGCGACTGGTACGACGTCATCGAGACCGGCCACGAACTCGCCCTGATCATCGGCGACGTGCAGGGGCACGGGGTGTCGGCCGCCGCGACCATGGGTCAACTGCGCAGTGCGGTACGGGCGTTCGCGCTGAGCAACCACGATCCGCAGGAGGTGATGAGCGGCACGAACCGGCTGCTGATCGACCTCGACCCGGGCCAGTTCGCGAGCTGCTGCTACGTCGCCCTCGACCCGGTGACCGGCGTGGCCCGTGCCGTACGGGCGGGGCATCCGCAGCCCGTGCTGCGGCGGCCCGACGGCCGGACGGAGGTGCTGGACCTGCCCGGCGGCATCGTGCTCGGGATCGACGGGGACGCGGCCTACCCGGTCACGGAGATGCGGCTCGAACCCGGCGCGATGCTGGCCCTGTTCACGGACGGGCTGATCGAGCGCCCCGGCACGGACATCGACGAGGGGATCGAGCGGCTGCGCGCCACCGTCGAACGGATCGGCGCGGTCCCGCTGGCCGACACGGCCGACCAGGTCATCGGAGAGGCCAGAGCGGCCACCGACCGCCCGGACGACATCGCGCTCCTGCTGGCCGCCCGGTGGGCCGAGGCCCCGGAGGTCCGCCGGCCCCGGACGGATCGGGAGCCCGGGCCCGACCTGTGGCGCACGTTCAGAGGTCCGGACCCGGGGCGTACTGCGGGCCCGGCCTCCTCATAGGCGTCCTGCCTGTCCGTCCTGTCGGTGTGTGCCCCGCCGGGATCAGGCGTCGGCGGGCAGCTCGGCCGGCACGAAGGCGCCGGAGGCCTCCAGCATGCCCTCGCGCTCCACGACCTTGATCCGTTCACGGCCCTGGGCCACACCCAGCGCCTGCTCGTGGGCGTCCAGCTTGTGCCAGCCCTCCCAGGTCGTGTACCGGACGCCCCGGCCTTCCAGGAACGCCTCGACGGCCTCCGGAGCGGGCGCGGCGGGCTCGGCCAGACGACCGGCGGCGCGGTCCTCCAGGAGGCAGGCGACCGTCTCGTTGGCGTCGCCCTTGGTGTGCCCGATCAGACCGATCGGGCCGCGCTTGATCCAGCCGGTCACGTAGACCGAGGCCATGGGGGCGTCGCCGGCGATGACGCGTCCCGCCTCGTGCGGGACGGTGCCGGAGGCCACGTCGAAGGGGAGCTTGGGCAGCTCCTCCGAGTAGTAGCCGACGGCGCGGTAGACGCTCTGCATGTCCCAGTCGGTGAACTGACCGGTGCCCCGGACGTTGCCGGTGCCGTCCAGCTCGGTGCGCTCGGTGCGCAGCGCCACGACCTTGCCGTCCTCGCCGAGGATCTCGACCGGGGACTCGAAGAAGTGCAGGAACAGCTTGTGCGGGCGGTCGCCGACGTCGCGGATCGCCCAGTTCTCCAGGGTCTGCGCGACCATGTTGGCCTGCTTGTTCTCCCGGCGGGTCGCGATGGAGCCCTCGTCGTACTCGATGTCCTCGGGGTTGACGATGACCTCGATGGTGGGGGAGTGGTCCAGCTCCCGCAGCTCCATCGGGCTGAACTTGGCCTGCGCCGGGCCACGCCGCCCGAACACGTGCACCTCCAGCGCCTTGTTCTCCTTGAGGTCCTGGTACACGTTGTCCGGGATCTCGGTGGGCAGCAGCTCGTCGGCCGTCTTGGCCAGGACCCGGGCCACGTCCAGGGCCACGTTCCCGACGCCGAGCACGGCGACCTTCTCCGCGGCGAGCGGCCAGGAGCGCGGGACCTCGGGGTGCCCGTCGTACCAGGAGACGAACTCGGCCGCGCCGTAGGAACCGTCCAGCTCGATGCCGGGGATGTCGAGCGCGCGGTCGGCCTCGGCGCCGGTGGAGAAGATCACCGCGTCGTAGAACGACCGCAGGTCGTCCAGGCCGATGTCGTGCGGGTAGCTGACGTTGCCGAAGAGCCGGATCTGGGGCTTGTCCAGCACCTGGTGCAGCGCCTTGACGATGCCCTTGATCCGCGGGTGGTCCGGGGCCACGCCGTAACGGATCAGGCCGAAGGGCGCGGGCATGCGCTCGAAGAGGTCGATGGAGACCCCCGGGTCCTGGCAGACCTCGGATTTGAGCAGCGCGTCCGCAGCGTAGATACCGGCGGGGCCGGCTCCGACAATGGCGACGCGGACGGGGCGTGTCATGGCGTGGTGATCCTTCGGGGCGGGCGAACGCGGGCAGGTACAGCGTACGTCGGAGGTAAGGGTTGGCTTACTAGTCTCCACCCCACCGTAAGCGATCGCCCCCCGGACCCTTCGGCCGCCCCTGCGGGGGGTGCCCGATTAGTCCGCTTTGCTATCCCTATATGGTCGATTTGTTTCTTTTGAGCTTCTCATCCATAAAGGGCCTCGATGGTGTTGTTGAGGTATTTGCCTGGGCCTGTTTTCGCCATCGCGCCGAGGGAGTGGTGAGCGTCACGTCCCAGGGGGCGGACGCAGAAGCGGAGGCATCGGTTCCCTTCTGTGCGAAGAAAGTTGACGGCATGACGGCGCGGCCCGATCCGGGAATTCCGTTATTCGATCATGCACGGAAAAGGGAATCCGGAATGCGGGGCTTGTTCCACCCGATGTTTCTCGCCTACGGTCACCGTCAATCCGGATGGAACGCCGAGTCCTGCCGCCGTCCGGGAATCCGAAACCCACTCACGTACGGCAGGAGCGGGGGAACCAGGTAAGTCGCCGATCCGTAACCGGAACGGCTTGGGGTGAAGTCGCACGCCGTGCGGCCAGACATCTCCCGTCTGAACCCGACAGCTCACCTCGCAGGCGCCGGAGAGGAAATCCCCCATGCCCGCACAGGGTAAGCACCGCCGTCCCAAGTCCACCTCGCTGAGCCGCGGCCTCGCCGCCGTGACCACCGGCGGAGCCGTTCTCGCGCTCCCGGTGATCGGTGCCACCAGCGCCTTCGCGGCCCCGGCGCCCGCCGCCGCACCGCAGCAGGCCGTGGCGCCCGCCTCGGCGCCCCAGGCGAATTCCGCCGCGAAGACCGCGCCCGCCAAGCATTCCGTGGTGGCCGGCGAAACTCTTTCCAAGATCGCCCGCGAACATTCCGTCAGCGGCGGCTGGGAGAAGCTGTACGAAGGCAACCGGAAGATCGTCGGAGAGAATCCCGACCTTATTCACCCCGGTATCAAGCTGGTCCTCGGAGGCCAGGCCGCCGCCTCGTCGGACGACAAGCCCGCCAAGTCCTCGCCGTCCGCCGCTCGCGGCGCTTCGGCGGACCGCGCCGACCGTTCGGAGCGCATCGAGGCCGCCCCGGCGGCGAAGGCCGCTCCGGCCGCCGAGAAGGCCGTCACCTACACGAACGACCTCGACGGCTGGATCAAGGAGTCGCTGGCGGTCATGGCCGAGCAGGGCATCCCCGGCACCTACGAGGGCATCCACCGCAACATCATGCGCGAGTCCTCGGGCAACCCGGCCGCCATCAACAACTGGGACTCCAACGCGGTCAAGGGCACCCCGTCCAAGGGCCTGCTCCAGGTCATCGACCCGACGTTCCAGGCGTACCACGTGCCCGGCACCTCGACCGACAGCTACGACCCGGTCGCCAACATCACGGCCGCGTGCAACTACGCCGCGGACCGCTACGGCTCGATCGACAACGTCTTCGGCGCCTACTGATCCTCCGCGACCGAGCAGCAGGAGCCCCCGGACCGCACGGTCCGGGGG
>NZ_JBHXJG010000350.1:0-5730 GCF_042723425.1 Streptomyces sp. NPDC058375
TGGAACAACTCCCACAACTCGTCCGGCACCAACCGCTCAACGATCCCCACCATGACTCACAGAATACCGAGTCACCCAAATGAGATGACCTCTTAAGGGCGATCGCCGCCATGCCACGTGGTTACCGTGTCAATGGACTGTCACGGGATCTGGGGGCAGGCTCGCCGAAGTTCTTCGTCTGCGGTCTCCTCCGGCTCTCGGTTGGTCCTCGTGGCGGTGTCTGTGTCGGTGGCGGCTTGGTGGTCGCCAGTGGGCCTTCCCTGGTGGGTCATGGGGGCGCCACCGGGCCATGCGAAAGCCCGGCCGCAATCGGATGCGGCCGGGCTGATGCGGGGCGTTACGGGCCGAGCAGGCGCGCTTTCTGCTGCTCGAACTCGGCAGGGGAGAGGATCCCCTGGTCTCGCAGGTTGGCCAGCTTGGCCAGCTCGTCGGCGAGCGACGCGGACGGGGCAGGGCCGGTCTGCTGGGCCCCGTGTTGGGCAGCGATTGCGGCGTCGAGCTCGGCGCGGAGTTTTTGGAACTCGGGCATCTGCTTCTTGGTGAAGATGACGCTGTTCTCGTCCTTGGCGGCGTTCGACGTCTGCGAGCCGAGCTTGCCGCGGAGTTCGTTTCCGCCGGGGACGGTGAACTGGATGAAGCCGTTCACGAGCGGGCCTGCTGGCTTCCACTGGATCGCTGAGATCTGGCTGATGTGGAGCCGCTTCTCGCCTTTACCGAGGGTAGCGCGGGCGAGGAATCCCTTGCGGGAGATGGTGACGTACTGGCCGTCGAACGTGATCTGTCCGCCTTGGCCGCTGACTTCGGTCATGTGTGCCCCTTGCCGCTGTGTGGGGGCATCGTGGCATGCGGGATAGGGGTGTGTGTGGGAAATGCGAAGGCCCGCTGTTTCGGGGCGATCTGCTTATTATGCGCTTACTGATCTGCGGCTCGTGCTGTGGCGTGATCAGGCAGTTGGGCCACTACGAGGCCCGTACCTCTGTTGTTCCCTGTTTTCGAGGAGCGGCTCGGGCTGTGAACTGGCGTTGTATCGACCGGGATGTCAGGCCGCGGTGGCTACCTCGGGCGGTTCTGTCGTCGTGCTGTTGAAGTTGAGGCCGTTGTTGAGGAGTGTGGCGGCTTTGGAGACGGAGCCGGGGAGGAGGTGGCGGTAGGTGCGGAAGGTGATGTTGATGTCGGAGTGGCCCATCCAGTCGGCGACGTCGGTGATGGGGATTCCTTGTCCGAGGGCGTTGGAGGCGAAGTAGTGGCGGAAGCTGTACATGGTCATCCCTCCGGGGACGAGGTCCGGCTTCTGCTGCTGGAGGTTGGTCCACCACCTTCGGAGGGTGGTGGGGGAGAGGAAGGCGTTTCCGGTGCTGGGGCGCATGGTCTTGAGGAGATAGCCGCCTTGGAAGGTTCCGTGGGTGGCGGCGTAGTGTTCGATGCTTTCGCGGACGAAGGAGGGCAGCGGCACTTCGCGGAACTCGCCGGCTTTCCTGTGCTTGAGGGGCTCCAGGGTGACGGTCCGGTCGTGGACCTGCTGGTGGACCCGGTAAACGTCCTTGGCGACCATGTTGTTCACGTTGACGGCGAGGGCCTCGCCGTTGCGCAGGCCCATGCCGGCCATGAGGTCGACGATGAGGCGGAAGGCGTCGTCGTCGCGGGCCGTGCGCAGCAGACCGACCTGTTCCTTGGTGGGGATCACGGTCGGGCCCGGGCGGTACTCCGGCGGGCTGACATCAAGCAGCGGGTCCAGGCCGATGATTCCGCGCCGGTGCGCGTCCTTGAGTATCCCCTTCACGCGCAGGAAGACCTGCGCCTGGGTCGCGGCGCCGACATCGCCGCGTTCCATGGCGGTGATGAAGCGCTCCACCACGAAGCTGTCGAAGGTGCGCATCTTCCGCGAGCCGATCTCCGGATAGGCGTGGGTGCGCATCCGGGACTCGGTCGCGGCCTTCGTGCTGCCGGTGAGACCGCGCTTGCGGGCGAACCACGCCTTCGCGTAGTCCTCGAAGGTCATCTCGCCGAGGGTCTCCTGCTGTTCGGCGACGCTCCTCGGCGTGGTCTTGCGGGCTGTGTAGAGCTCGGTCAGGCGCTCGATGGCGGCGTCCTGGGTGGAGAAGCCGGACTCCTCGGCCTGCTTGCCGCGGGAGTTGCGGAAGCGGATCGTGTAGAGGTGCGGGCAGCCTGACGGGCGGCGACACGCGCAGGACTTGAAGAAGCTGCCCATGCCCCGCGCAAGCTTGTTCGACATGATTGTTGCGGGCCCTTCGCCGAGTTCGGTCTGACCGCGTAATCGGTCGCTGACCTGGGGTTATTGCTGACCTTCTGCTGACTTGCTGACCAGTAGCAGGCGTCTGACCTGCATTAACCCTCCAGCGGGGCCATAACAGCCTGATCACGTGATGGCATCGGGAAGCTCCGCCCGTCAGTTCGGCGCCCGCGACCGTGCCATCATCGAGCATCGATCCACCAGTGGAGTCCGAGTTGGGAGGGCGCGTGGCGATGGAGGCCGGCCCTCGCGACACGGAGCAGCGCGACACAGAGCACGAGGTGCCGTCACCGCGGGAGACCGCGGGACGGCTGAGCCCCGACGGGCCCGACGAGCAGGACGTGGCCCCCGAGGTCGAGGTCGAGCTGCGGCCCACCCGCAAGCTGCGGATCTGGCAGCTCGCCCCCATCGTCATGCTGGCCGCGGTCGGCTCGCTGATGTTCGCCTTCCCGCTCGCCTTCGAGTTCGGTGACGGCGGCGCGATCGTCGCCATGCTGGGGCTCCTGATCAGCTGCTGCGCGGCCGGCTGGGGCATGATGGCGGCCCGTCGCGTGGGTCACACCTGGCCCGGACTCCCCTCCCGCGGCTCGGGCGACCGCCCCGACTGGCGGGTGATCGCGCTGTACGCCGCGACCGGCATCGCCCTGGTCGCCCTCGCCGTCTGGCGCGTGGCCCGCCTGCGCTGACGGCGACGCGGCGAGGCCGCACGGCTGCCGCACGGCTGGGCCGCTCGTGCGGGCTGTCGGCGCCGCCTCGTACAGTTGGCGTGTGAGCACCTCGCAGATCGCCTTCCTCAAGGGTCACGGCACCGAGAACGACTTCGTGATCGTCCCGGACCCGGACAACGCCCTCACGCTGCCCGCGGCCCTCGTCGCCCGGCTCTGCGACCGCCGGGCCGGCATCGGCGGCGACGGACTGCTGCACGTCGTGCGGTCCGCCGCACACCCCGAGGCGCGCGGCATGGCGGAGACGGCCGAGTGGTTCATGGACTACCGCAACGCGGACGGCTCGATCGCCGAGATGTGCGGCAACGGCGTGCGTGTCTTCGCGCACTACCTCCAGCGCGCCGGCCTCGTCGAGGAGGGCGACCTGACCGTCGCCACCCGGGGCGGCCCCAAGCGCGTGCACCTCGCCAAGAACGGCGACATCACCGTCTCCATGGGACGCGCCCTGCTGCCCGAGGAGAGCGTCACGGTCAGCGTCGGCGGCCGCAGCTGGCCCTCCCGCAACGTCAACATGGGCAACCCGCACGCGGTCGCCTTCGTCGACGACCTGGACCACGCCGGCGACCTGCTCGCCGCCCCGCCCATCAGCCCCGAGGCCGTCTACCCCGAGGGCGTCAACGTCGAATTCGTCGTCGACCGGGGCCCGCGCCACGTCGGCATGCGCGTCCACGAGCGCGGCTCCGGCGAGACCCGCTCCTGCGGCACCGGAGCCTGCGCGGTCGCGGTCGCCACCGCCCGCCGGGACGGCGCCGACCCCGCCGCGACCGGCCTCCCCGTCACATATCGGGTGGATCTCCCCGGCGGCACCCTCGTCATCACCGAGCACCCCGACGGCGCGGTCGAGATGACCGGCCCCGCCGTGATCGTCGCCGAAGGCGTCATCGACCCGGCCTGGCTCGAAACCGCCTGAGCATTGGCTTGACGCTTTCCGTCAGACGGTTCGCCGCCTTCTGAGGCGGGGCGCGCTCGAAACGGTGATCGGTCCGGGCTTCGCTCGAATGGGTGATCCGTTTCACGCTGGGCGAGAGCTGGACTGCGCCACGTGGTGGGCTCGATAGCATCAAGCACCGGCCCCGAGGCGCATCCAGCCCTCGCCCCGCCGGTCGAGTCGCCGGAGGTGCCCATGAGTGCAGAGGCCGCCGATCCTGGCGCTCCCCTTCGCAGGCGGAGCCGCCCCCGGATCGATCTGCGCAGACTGGGCCGGGTGGCGCTGCGCGGGCCGGTCTCCCGGGACCGGCTGCCCGACGCCATCGGCCATGTCGCCGAGGCGCACCGCGCGCACCACCCCGACGCCGACCTGACCATCCTGCACCGGGCCTACGTCCTCGCGGAGTCCTCGCACCGCGGCCAGATGCGCAAGAGCGGCGAGCCGTACATCACGCATCCGCTGGCCGTCACCCTGATCCTCGCCGAACTGGGCGCGGAGACCACCACGCTCACCGCCTCCCTGCTCCACGACACCGTCGAGGACACCGAGGTGACGCTCGATCAGGTGCGGGAGCAATTCGGCGACGAGGTCTGCTATCTCGTCGACGGCGTCACGAAACTGGAGAAGGTCGACTACGGCGCCGCCGCCGAACCGGAGACCTTCCGCAAGATGCTCGTCGCCACCGGCAACGACGTCCGGGTCATGTCGATCAAGCTCGCCGACCGGCTGCACAACATGCGCACCCTCGGCGTGATGCGCCCCGAGAAGCAGGCCCGGATCGCCAAGGTCACCCGGGACGTCCTCATCCCGCTCGCCGAACGGCTCGGCGTACAGGCGCTCAAGACCGAGCTGGAGGACCTGGTCTTCGCGATCCTGCACCCCGAGGAGTACGAGGAGACCCGCGCCCTGATCGCCGCCGCGACGGGCCCGGACGACCCCCTCGAAACCATCGCCGGCAACGTGACGCACACCCTGCGCGACGCGGGCATCAGCGCCGAAGTCCTCATCAGGCCACGCCACTTCGTCTCCGTGCACCGGGTCCGCAGGAAACGCGGCGAACTGCGCGGCACCGACTTCGGCCGGCTGCTCGTCCTCGTCGGCGAGGATGCCGACTGCTACGCCGTCCTCGGTGAGCTGCACACCTGCTTCACTCCGGTGATCTCCGAGTTCAAGGACTTCATCGCCGCCCCCAAGTTCAACCTGTACCAGTCGCTGCACACCGCCGTCGTCGGCCCCGGGGGCGCCGTCGCCGAAGTCCTCATCCGTACGCACCGGATGCACAAGGTCGCCGAGGCGGGCGTCGTCGCGCTGGGCAACCCGTACGCCCAGGACCACGCCTCCGCCCCGCAGACCGAGCCGTCCGACGAGCGCGCCGACCCGACCCGGCCCGGCTGGCTCTCGCGGCTGCTGGACTGGCAGGAGTCCGCCACCGACCCCGACACCTTCTGGACCACCCTGCGCGACGACCTCGCCCAGGACCGCGAGATCACTGTTTTCCGCACCGACGGCGGCACCCTCGGGCTGCCGGCCGGGGCCAGCTGCGTCGACGCCGCCTACGCGCAGTACGGCGACCGGGCCCACACCGCCATCGGGGCCCGGGTCAACGGCCGCCTCGCCACCCTGAGCACCGTCCTCAGCGACGGCGACACCGTGCAGCTGCTGCTCGCCCAGGACACCGCCTCCGGCCCCTCGCCCGACTGGCTCGACCACGTCCGCACCCCCGCCGCCCGGATCGCGATCACCGGCTGGCTCACCGACCACCCCGACGAGGCGAAGCCCGACCCGGAGACCGGGGAGGCGGCCGGGCCCAGCACGCAGGGCGAGCC
>NZ_JBHXJG010000351.1:0-5704 GCF_042723425.1 Streptomyces sp. NPDC058375
CCTCTGGCGCGAGCGGTCCGGGGCTTCCTCGTACGGCCTCAGGAGTCCCGTGACCCCGGCGGCAGCGCCGCGGGCCGGGGCCGCCCCGCATGCCGCCCGACCCGCTGCCAGGAGCCGAGGCTGCCGGTGTGCTGGCCCTGCCCGCTGCTCCCGCTCTGGCCGTGGTGCCCGCTGTGGCCGGAGTGTGCGGGGTGACCGCTCATCGGGGTCCTGGAGGCGAAGAGGCCGGCGCCGAAGGCCGCGAAGCCGAGATTCTCCTCGCCGCTCCGGTCGCCCGGCAACGCCCGGAACGAGCGCCGGTACTCGGAGTACAGCGCGTCGTAGATCGGGGTGGGGGACATGCCCCCCAACGGATCCTGCGAAGGACGCATGGCAGGAATCTGACTCTGATGCTGGCGGGAGGAGTCGTATGAGTGCACGTAGGTGCCAACGACCTCACCGTCCGTGGGATGCGGCCCCACCGGAGAAATCGCTGTTCGGCGGGGGCCCCCGAGCCGGGCGGACATGCTCAGGTCCCGGCCAGCGGCATGGACGCGGCGACCAGCAGCCCGTTGACCGCGGCCTTCTCCAGCGCGTCCCGGAGCAGGTCCTCGCGCGGCTGCTGGCCGATGGTGCCGGTCGGGGCGGCGAAGACGAGGACCGTCTGCGACTTGTTGACCGCGGCCCGCCAGCCTTCGGTCACCTGGAGCGGCTGGTGCGCCTGCCACCAGGCGACCGGGTTGCCGCCGCCGGCGCTCGGCTGCAGCACGGCGTGCAGCTGGCCCACCGCCAGCAGTACGGACCAGCCCGGAAGGACCTCCGGCAGCCGGTTCATGTCGGGGGCCGGGCGGAAGCCCTGCTCCAGCAGGAGCTGGAGGAACTCGTCGCCCCCGCTGCCGTCCGTGCCGGGCCGGGCGACCGGGCCGGTCGGTTCGACGACCAGGGCCGGGCGCAGATCGTCCTCGATGAGGACGAGTCCGCTGGTGATGCCGAGGACGGCCTGTTCGGGCATGAGCCCCTCCGTGTTCTTCTGCTCGCTGCCGGTGATGCTGCGCACCGCGCCCTGGAGCTGGTCCTCCGCGACCTTGACGACCTGCGAGGGGATGCACGTCGCGTGGGCGAACGCGAGGACGGCGGTCTCGTCGCCGATGAACAGGACCGTGCTGGTGCGTTCCTGGTCGGAGTCGCCGGGGGTCCGGCAGGAGGTGCAGTCGTAACTGCCCGGGGCGTTGTCGCCGACGAGCAGCCGGTCGGCCTCGTCGTCGCCGATCTCGGCGCGTACGTCCTGACTGACGTCGAGCATGCGCGGCACGGGGGCTCCTCGAACTCGGTGCGTGGGCCGGGTGGTTCCCGGCTCATGAAGAGACAACGCGGGATCCGTGGCCGGGGTCACGCACCGGGGCGGACGGAAGTGCGGCGAGGTCGACACATCGGTACGTCGAGCAGTCGACGTACGACTTCGGCACGGCCGGCGTACGGCCGTCGCCCGGCCGGCGCAATCCTCTCGCGTCCCGTCCGGAAATTTTCCCGGGGCGGAGGCAACCACCCGGCATTTTCCTACGTCAAGCTCGAAGGAAAGCGTTGGCGAACGGGTGGCGGGTAGACGCCGGTTTAGCGCACCGGCGGGCCTGCGGACGCGGTCCGGTCACTTCCGGGCCCGCGGTCAAACGGATGAACAACCTCCGGAACCCGCAGGTCAGCGGCGGTGCGGTGACGGAACCGAGGATTCCGTGCGCGATGTCGCGGACGCTCCGGGATTTCCCGGCGTATTTCGGACGGAAATCCGCCGGGACGTACAGTCTTGACAAGGTCAGGTCGACAGGGGAAACAGCGACACCATGCATATTTCTTTTCTTCTGCACAATGCCTACGGAATCGGAGGAACGATCCGGACGACGTTCACGCTCGCCCGTACGCTCGCGGAGCAGCACGACGTCGAGATCGTGTCCGTCTTCCGGCACCGTGACGCCCCCGTCCTCGGCGCACCCGAGGGCGTGACGCTGCGCCACCTCGTCGACCTGCGGAAGAAGAGTGCGACCTACGACGGCGAGGACGCCGAACACGCCCGGCCCGCCGCCGTGTTCCCGCGCGGCGACAGCAGGCACAAGCAGTACAGCCGGCTCACCGACGCCCGGATCGCCGCCCATCTCCAGGGGATCGAGGCGGACGTCGTCGTCGGCACCCGCCCCGGACTCAACGTCCACCTCAGCCGGCAGACCCGCCGCGGACCGGTGCGCGTCGGCCAGGAGCACCTGACGCTCGACAGCCACAACTACCGGCTGCGCCGCGAGATCGCCCACCGCTACACGCTGCTCGACGCGCTCACCACCGTCACCCGCGCCGACGCGGACGACTACCGCGCCCGGCTGAAGCTGCCGGGCGTGCGGATCGAGGCCATCCCCAACGCCGTTCCCGAGCCCGGCTGTCCGCCCGCGGGCGGCGACCTGAAGTGGGTCGTCGCGGCGGGCCGGCTGCACCGGGTCAAGCGCTACGACCTCCTGGTGCGGGCCTTCGCCCAGGTGTCCGCGGCCCGCCCCGACTGGCGGCTGCGCATCTACGGCGGCGGGGACGCGACCGGCAACGAACAGGCCGCGCTGCGCGCCCTCGTCGACGAGCTCGGCCTGCACAACCACGTGTTCCTGATGGGCTCGGCCAACCCGATGGAGGCCGAGTGGCCCAAGGGGTCGATCGCCGCCGTCACTTCGGACCGCGAGTCCTTCGGCATGACGATCGTCGAGGCGATGCGCGGCGGGCTGCCCGTCGTCGCCACCGACTGCCCGCACGGACCGGCCGAGATCGTCGAGGACGGCGTCGACGGCCGCCTGGTGCCCGTCGGCGACCAGGACGCGATCGCCGCCGCGCTGCTCCAGCTGATCGAGGACGACGACCTGCGCAACCGGATGGGCGCGGCCGCGCTCAGCGCCTCGGCCCGCTTCGACCCGGCGCGGATCGCCGAGCGCCACGAGAGCCTGTTCGCCGAACTCGTCGCGCGCGGCGCCCAGGGGCACGGGCCCGGCGCCCTGCGCACCGCGCTGCACCGCACCCGGGGCAGCGTCCTCGACGGGGCCTACGCCCTGCGTTACAAGGCCGCCGACGTGCTCCGCAAGGGGAGGACCACATGAGTTCCACCGCCGTACGGGCCGACTGCGCCGCCGACCGCGCCGGAACGCTCACCTTCGACCTGACCGACCTGACCGACCTGCCCGACCCGGCCCCGGCCCCCGCGTCCGTGCTGCTCCTGCGCCGCCGTGGCGCGGCGGGCCGCAAGCCCGGCGGCACGGTGCGGATACCGCTCAGCAGGTCGGGGTCCGGGCGGCTGCGGGCGGTGCTCCCGGCCGCCACCGAACTGCCCGAGGGCCGTTGGGACGCGTACGTCGAGGAGCCCGGCTCCGAGCCTGCCGAGACGGTCGTCGAACCGGGGCTGCGGGACCTGCGCGCCCTCGTCGACCGCTGCCCGGACACCGGGGCCACGAGCGTCAGCGCCCGGATCCCCTACCCGACCCTCGACGGCCGGCTCGCCGTGCGCTGCTGGGTCCGCGCCCCGCACGCCGAGGCGGGAGCCGTCGTCCCCGGCCCGTCGGGCATGACGGCCGAGGGTGTGCTGTACGGCGTCGAGGCGGGGGAGGGGGCGGTGGTGGAGGCCCGGCTCCCGGGCGAGCCGACGCGGGTGCACCGCTTCCCGCTCGCCGCCCCGGACGGGCCGTCCGGCGCCTTCGTCTTCACGCTGCTCTTCACCGAGCTGGTCACCGGGCCGGTGCGCGAGGAGCAGCTCTGGCAGCTGTGGCTGGTCCCGGCCGAGGGAGTCCGCGGGGTCAGGATCTCGCGCATCCTCGACGACGTCTGGTCCCGGAACACGTCCTTCGTCTACCCGGCCCGCCCGGCCGCCGACGGGGTGCTCGCCACTCCCTGCTACACCGCCGACAACGACCTCTGCGTCCGGCTGGCGCCCGCGGACCGCTGAGCCGCTGGGGAGCGGGGTTGCGGACGAGTGCTGTCCGCAACCCCTGGCAGACTCACCCGTATGTTGGAGACCTCGGCACGACTGCTGCGCCTGCTTTCCCTGCTGCAGGCCCACCGCGACTGGTCCGGCGCCGACCTGGCCGACCGGCTCGGCGTCACCCCGCGCACCGTCCGCCGGGACGTCGACAAGCTGCGCGAGCTGGGCTATCCGGTGAACGCCAGCCGGGGCACGGGCGGGGGCTACCAGCTCGGGGCGGGCGCTGACCTGCCGCCGCTGCTGCTGGACGACGAGGAGGCCGTCGCGGTCGCCGTGGGCCTGCGCACGGCCGCCGGGCACGGCATCGAGGGCATCGGCGAGTCCTCCGTACGCGCGCTGGCCAAGCTCGAACAGGTGCTGCCGAACCGGCTGCGCCGCAGGGTGGGCGCGCTCGGCGCGTTCACCGTGCCGATGCTGCGCGGCCCGGACGCCGCCGCGGTCGACCCCGGCGTGCTCACCGACCTGGCCGCAGCCTGCCGGGACGCCGAGCGGCTCCGGTTCGCCTACCGGACCCATGGCGGGGAGTCCTCCCGCCGTACGGTCGAACCGCACCGTCTCGTCTGCACCGAGCGCCGCTGGTATCTGGTGGCCTGGGACCTGGACCGGGCCGACTGGCGCACCTTCCGGGCCGACCGGATCACCCCCACCCCACCGCACGGCCCCCGGTTCACCCCGCGCACCCCGCCCGCGGAGGATCTGGCGGCGTACGTCTCGCAGGGCGTCGCCGTCTCCGCCTACGCGGCCCGGGCCGTGATCCTGCTGAAGGCCCCGCTGGCGGAGGCCGCTCAGCGGGTCTCGCCGTCCGCCGGGGTCCTGGAAGCCGTGGACGCGGACACCTGCCGGCTGACCGCCGGGGCGCCGGACCTCACCGTGCTCGTGATCCACGTGCTGATGATGGGGATCGATTTCGAGGTCGTCGAGCCTCCCGAGCTCACCGAGGTGATGCGTCAGGCGCAGGACCGGCTCACGCGGGCGCTCGACGGGCCGTGAGACTCCGAGCGGCGGGCGGGGCGGGAGAGATGGGCGGTGAGGAAAGGAAAGAGCGGTTTAAGGGGGCGGGAATTCCCGGTGTCGCGGCCATTGCGGCGACACCCCGATCCGATGGTAAAAGAAGCAGGTCACCCCATGATTTCGGAAGGCCGTCGGCACCCTGCTCGTACCGGTGAACGGGGGGTTCGGCTATTGCGCGCCGAGGCATCCTTCCAGTCCGTTCGGGTGAATAGGGCCGCGTATACGCGTGTGGGGATCCTGTGACACAAGCGTGACCGCCACGGCATGTGGAGATGCAGCGGCACGCCCGGCCGGCCCCGCCTTCCGTCACGGTCCGGGGCCGCCTACGGTGAGGGCATGGCATCTCTACCGACCCCTCCAGCACAGCCGGACGACGCCACCGACTCGTACGTCGGCCTCGCCGCCGACGCCGCCGAGCGGCAGGCCAGGACCCGTGGCTGGGACACGGTCCGGGCGGTTCCCCCGGGCACGTTCCTGACCATGGAGTTCCGCCACGGCCGGATCAACTTCCAGGTCGAGGACGACACCGTGACGCGCTGCTGGGTGGGCTGAGGCCCTAGGGGGTGTCTTGCCGATCAGGCCGGACCCCGCGAGCCCGGCGTGATCGGCAAGACACTCCCTGGGGGGTGTCCGGTCGGCCCGCGGGGGCTCCTCGAGCTCGGCTCACGGGCGATACTGGTCGAGGTCGTTTCAAGGAAGCGGGGGAATCTCCATGCA
>NZ_JBHXJG010000352.1:0-5703 GCF_042723425.1 Streptomyces sp. NPDC058375
GCTACGAACGCAAGGCCGACCACTTCCTCGCCTTCACCAGCATTGCCTGCACCCTCATCTGCTACCGCAGGCTCGCCAAATGAGATGACTTCTAAAGATCACTGGCCCATCACAGCCCCGAGGAGACGGTCGGCCGGATCCGGCGTCGCCCACGCGGCCCCACGCAGCCCTCCCTCGTGGGCGGGGCGTCCGCGACGCGGGCCGGACCGGGTGCAGAGATCACCCGGCTGGCCCGACCCTATCCGGCACCGTCGGCGCGGTTTCTGCCCTTCTTGCGTAGAGCGCTCGGCTTGTGCACGGCGTCGCGGCCGGACTTATCGCTCTCCACCTCGTACTGGGGGTTTTCCTTGGAGGCCACTACGGTGCGCCCGGCCGCCTTGGTGCGACTGGCGATCTTCTTCTTGATCTTTCCTGTGACGGTGTGGCCGTGACTCTTCCATGAGACCTTGTCGCCCTTGCCTAGATTGTCCTTGTTCGGCACAGCATGCTCCATCCGTTGCGCGCCCTCACGTCCAGGACCTTGGCATCGCCTGCGGCCTCCGCCGTCATGGGTCGCAGGTGCCTCGTACACGTTCCAGGTTCCGCCACCCGGCCCGCGAATGCACCCTGTGCCGATATGGGACACAGCCCCACCCGGTGGGCAGAGCCCTCATCGGGTGTGGGGCCGGGCGGGCACCCGTCCACGTGGGCCATACGGGCGTGGTGGCCGCCGTCCTGTCGTGTCCGGGGGTGTTTCTCCTTCGGGAGTGGGCGGCTGGCGTGATCGTCTCTGATCAGTGCCTGCTTCCGCGCCGCACGAACTCCTGGTCGGCAGTGCACGAACGCATCCGAACGGGGTACGCGCAGCGGGGTATCGAGTCGTTCGTCATCACCACTGATCTCGGAAAGGCGTGAGATGGGCCGTTCCCAGCCCACGGAGCACTCGTTCGGCGAGCCTTCGCAACCGGCCGGCAAGTCGAACGGGCACCGCCAGCATGCCCCGGCGTCCGAGGACGTGGAGGTCGTCGACGCGGATGTGGTCGATGCTGTCCTGCGTACCGCACGGGCAGTGCTCCGTGAACGGGTCGCCGAGGCTTGTGAGCACGACGTCTTGTTCTCCGAGGAGTTGGCGCGGCGGGTCGCCGACTTCACGCTCGACGGCGGCAAGCGCTTGCGCCCCCGCCTTCTGTGGTGGGCGATGCGCGCCTGCGGTGCGGCGGAGACCGCGGCCGCTCTGCGGCTCGGGGTGGCGCTGGAGCTGATCCAGACCTGCGCACTGATCCACGACGATGTGATGGACCGCTCGCGACTTCGCCGGGGGCAGCCTGCCGTACACATCGGTCTGGCAGAGCGTGCGGGGCTCTCGCCGCATTCCGCGCGGGGTTCCGCGTTCGGTTCCTCTGCGGCCGTGCTGGCAGGGGATCTTGCACTGGTCTGGGCCGATGACACAGTGGCGGAGACCGTGCTGTCCGCCGCCCAGCGTCGAAGAATCGGCACCCTCTGGCGGGCCATGCGGACCGAGATGGTCGCCGGGCAGTATCTGGATCTGCACGGCCAGGTCAGCGGTGGGTCCTCAGTGGCGCAAGCCTTGCGGACCGCCTCTCTCAAGAGCGCCTCGTACTCCGTCGAGCGGCCTCTGGCGCTCGGCGCCGCCCTCGCGGGAGGCGATGAGCGGACCACCGAAGCCCTGAGTGCCGCCGGCCGGTGCGCCGGTCTCGCCTTCCAGCTGCGGGACGATCTGCTCGGGGTCTTCGGCGATCCGCGAGTGACCGGGAAGCCGTCCGGCGACGACATCCGGGAGGGGAAGCCGACCTACCTGCTGGCTGTCGCTCGGACGTGGGCTGAAGCTGCGGGCGACGAAGAAGCGCTGGCCGTCCTCAGCCGCGTCACGGGCAACGCCGAGCTGACCGAGGACGATCTCGCTGACGTGCTCGGCGTCTTTGAGGTGACGGGCGCGCGCGCCCATGTGGAGCGGGAGGCGCAGCGGCTTCACGACCACGCCGTTCACCGTCTGGGACAGGCCGTCGACGTGGACGCGCACGGCGGCCGTCAGCTGCTCGGTCTGCTGCGCACGGTCTCCGGAGACCGGTCCGGCCACTCCGCGCTCCACACCGGCGAAACGGACGGGGCGGCAGCCGCCGCCCGGCTCCTGACTGCGGCCGAAGGGGGTAGCCCCAGGTGATTACGGTCAAGGGGCCCGTCGACCATGTGGTGGTGGTCGGTGCGGGTCTGGCAGGTCTGGCCGCTGCGCTCCACCTGCTCGGCGCCGGCCGCAGCGTCACGGTCGTTGAGCGGGAAGGCGGACCCGGCGGCCGGGCGGGCCTGCTGGAGGCGGGTGGCTTCCGGATCGACACTGGGCCGACCGTCCTGACGATGCCCGATCTGGTGGAGGAGGCCTTCGCCGCGGTCGGGGAGCCGATGGCCGACCGGCTGGAGCTGATCCGGCTGGATCCTGCCTACCGGGCCCGGTTCGCCGATGGATCCCAGCTAGACGTCCACACCGACGGTGCGGCGATGGAGGCCGCTGTCGAGCAGTTCGCGGGTGCCCGGCAGGCGGTCGGCTACCGGCGCCTGCGGATCTGGCTGGAGCGCCTGTACCGGGTGCAGATGCGTCGTTTCATCGACGCCAACTTCGACTCGCCGTTCCAGCTCGTCCACCCGGACCTCGCCCGGCTCGCCGCTCTGGGCGGTTTCGGACGGCTCGATGCGCGGATCGGGCGCTTCGTCTCGGACGAACGGCTGCGCAGGGTCTTCTCCTTCCAGGCGCTGTACGCGGGTGTGCCTCCGGCGCGGGCGCTGGCCGCTTACGCGGTCATCGCCTACATGGACACGGTGGCTGGGGTGTACTTCCCTCGGGGTGGCATGCACGCGCTCCCCCGTGCGATGGCGGACGCGGCCGCCGACGCAGGAGCGTCCTTCCGTTACGGGCAGAGCGTGACCCGGCTGGAGCGATCGGGTGACCGGGTCACTGCGGTCGTCACCGACCAGGAGCGCATCGCTTGCGACGCGGTGGTCCTGACGCCCGATCTGCCCGTCAGCTACCGGCTGCTCGGCCGCAGCCCGCACCGGCCGCTTCCTTTGCGGCACTCGCCGTCCGCGGTGATCCTGCACGCGGGCACGGACCGCACCTGGCCGGATCTGGCGCACCACACCATCTCGTTCGGCGCGGCCTGGAAGAGCACGTTCCACGAACTGACCCGCTCCGGGGAGCTGATGTCGGATCCCTCGCTCCTCATCACCCGTCCCACCGCGAGCGATCCCTCCCTCGCGCCGCCGGGCAAGCACCTTCACTACGTGCTGGCTCCCTGCCCGAACACCGAGATCGGGCCTGGTGTACGGGAGTGGCGCGAGCTGGGGCCCCGCTACCGGGACGAACTGCTGGCCGAGCTGGAGCGCCGCGAGATGCCCGGTCTCGGCGCGGCGATCGAGGAGGAGGGGCTGGTCACTCCGGTCGACTGGACCGCCCGGGGCCATGCGGCGGGCACCCCGTTCTCCGTGGCCCATACCTTCCCCCAGACCGGCCCGTTCCGGCCGGGCAACCTGGTGCGGGGCACGGTCAACGCCGTCCTTGCCGGCTGCGGCACCACGCCCGGCGTCGGCGTGCCGACCGTCCTGATCTCCGGGAAACTGGCGGCGCAGAGGATCACCGGCCCGCCCTCCGTTCCGCGACCCGCCCGAGAGGTACTGCCGCATGACCGCCCGTGAACTGGATGCCGCGGGCATCCGCGACCCCGCCCTCCGAGCCGCGTACACCCGCTGCCGCGGTCTCAACGCCCGGCACGGCAAGACGTACTTCCTCGCCACACGGCTCCTTCCCGTCGACCGTCGGCCCGCTGTCCACGCCCTGTACGGCTTCGCCCGCTGGGCCGACGACATCGTCGACGATCTCGACAGCACGGCCCCCCCCGGGGAGCGCGCCCGAGCCCTGGTCGCGCTGGAGGCCCAGCTGGCCGCGGGGCTGCGGCACGGGCGGGCAACCGAGCCGGTGATCCGCGCGCTCGCCGACACGGCGGGGCGGTACGGCATCGGTCATCAGCACTTCACCGACTTCCTGTCCTCCATGCGCAGCGATCTGACGGTCGGCGGGTACGCCTCGTACGAGGAGCTCGGCCGGTACATGCACGGCTCGGCAGCGGTGATCGGTCTTCAGATGCTGCCGGTGCTCGGGACGGTTGGGCCGAGCGAGGAGGCGGCGGTGCACGCGGCCGCGCTCGGTGTCGCCTTCCAGCTGACCAACTTCCTGCGCGACGTGGGCGAGGATCTGGACCGGGGACGGCTCTACCTGCCGGCCGAGCTGCTGGCGGCGTACGGGGTGGACCGCGAACGCTTCGAGTGGAGCCGGAGTACGGGGACGCGGGACGGCCGGATCACCGATGTCCTGCGGGCCGCCGCAGCCCACAACCGGGCCGTCTACCGGGCCGCCCTGCCCGGCATCGCGATGCTCGCCCCGGTCTCGCGGCCCTGCATCCGTACGGCGTTCGTGCTCTACAGCGGCATCCTCGACGCGATCGAGGCCGACGGGTACGCGGTCCTGCACCGCCGGGCGGTCGTCCCGCGGCGACGACGGGCCGCCGTGGCGGTGGACGGACTGGTCCGGGCGGTCGCCGTGCGCACCGTGGGGCGACGCCGGGAGAGGCCGGTCGCGGGTGCGCGCTTCCTCACAGCCTCCCGTCCACCGGTGGACGAGGCCGCGAGCGCGGTGCTGAAGGAGACGGTATGAGCCCGGAGACAGGGCGTCCCAGGCGCGTACCGCTACGGCTGCGGTCCGCACCCGTGCCGTGGGAGCGGCAGGCGCCGACGTGGCGGGACGCGAAACCGGCGCTGATCGCGGAGGCACTGAAGCGTGCGCAGAGCCGGCCTTCCGGCAACTGGTACGTCATCGGCGCCTCGCGCGGTCTTCCTCCCGGCCGGACACTCGGGGTCACGGTCGGCTCCACCGAAGTGGTGGCCTGGCGCGACGGCGAGGGCAAGCTCCGCGCGGGCCCCGGGGCGTGCCCGCATCTGGGGGCGCCGCTGCGCGACAGCCCGGTCCGCTGCGGCACGCTGGTCTGCCACTGGCACGGACTGGCCCTGGACGGCAGGCCGTTCGCCGGGTGGGAGCCCTACCCGGCCTTCGACGACGGGGTCCTCCTGTGGGTGCGGCTCGACCGCCTGGGCCAGGAGCCCCCTTCGGAACGGCCGTACGTGCCGGCCCGGCCAGGGGTCCGGGAGGCTGTGGAGACGGTTTACTCGGGCGTCGGCCGCTGCGAGCCGGAGGACGTGGTGGCCAACCGCCTCGACCCGTGGCACGGAGCATGGTTCCACCCGTACTCCTTCGTGGACCTGACGGTCACCGGAACGCCCGCCGACCGCCCGGTGGACGACGACGGGTTCACCGTCGACGTGTCGTTCAAGGTGGCCGGGCGGCTGGTGGTGCCGGTCCGGGCCCGGTTCACGGCGCCCGAGCCCCGTACGGTCGTCATGCACATCGTCGAGGGCGAGGGCGCGGGGTCCGTTGTGGAGACCCACGCCACGCCCCTCGCTCCGGACGCGCAAGGGCGGCCCCGCACCGTCGTGACGGAAGCGCTGGTCGCGGCGTCGGACCGGGGCGGATTCGCCGTGGCCCGGGCCGCCGCGCCGCTGCTGCGCCCCCTGATGCGTGCCTCGGCCGGCCGGTTGTGGCGGGACGACCTGGCGTACGCGGAGCGGCGCTGGGAGCTCCGCGCCAGCGGACGGTTCCCGGGC
>NZ_JBHXJG010000353.1:0-5702 GCF_042723425.1 Streptomyces sp. NPDC058375
ATACTGGGATTGAACCAGTGACCTCTTCCGTGTCAGGGAAGCGCTCTCCCGCTGAGCTAATCGCGCAGGTGAACCTGCGTTTACCGCGTGTGTACTGCGTGCGCGATACTGGGATTGAACCAGTGACCTCTTCCGTGTCAGGGAAGCGCTCTCCCGCTGAGCTAATCGCGCGGGGATCCTTGCGGACCGATGATCCTTGCGGATCAGTGGACGATACTGGGATTGAACCAGTGACCTCTTCCGTGTCAGGGAAGCGCTCTCCCGCTGAGCTAATCGTCCTTGGAGGTGGAGACGGGATTTGAACCCGTGTAGACGGCTTTGCAGGCCGTTGCCTCGCCTCTCGGCCACTCCACCAGGGATGGGGGCTCGGGAAGAATCCCCCACCTTCTGCGAGCGGACGACCAGGTTCGAACTGGCGACCTCAACCTTGGCAAGGTTGCGCTCTACCAACTGAGCTACGTCCGCTTGTCTTTCCCGGCCCGCTTGCGCGTCCCGGCGACGTGTTGAACTCTAGCGGATTCCTGGGCCAGTACAAAAACGCGTTTGTGCAGCGTGCTGCGCCGACCCCGGCCCGGTCCTCGCCCCGACGCAGGTCACCGCACACCGTCCTAGACTCATTCGCGTGTCCGACCTCGCCCCCTTGGCCCGTTTCGACGGCCTCATAGCCTCCGGTCTGCAGGATGTGACCCACGATCCCGCGGCTCTCGACTCGTCCGGTTTCTGGGCGGTATCCGCCGATTTCGAGGGTCGTATCGTCTGCGCCCGCTTCTCCGACGTACGCAAGGAAGCGGTGCCCTCTCCCGTGCCCGGAGCCTGGCGCGGTCCCGCCGCCGGGGACTGGACCTCCTCACTGGACCGTGACGCCTACACGGCGGGCGTACGGCGGATCCGTGAACACATCGCGGCGGGCGACGTCTACCAGGCCAACCTCTGCCGGGTGCTGTCCGCACCGCTGCCCGGCGGCGGGGCCGGCGCCGATGTCGACGCGCTGACCTCCCTCCTCGCCCGCGGCAACCCCGCCCCGTACGCGGGAACGATCCGGCTGCCCGGCCACGGCGTGGAGATCGCCACCGCCTCCCCGGAGCTCTTCCTCCGGCGCGACGGGCGGACGGTGGAGTCCGGGCCGATCAAGGGCACCGGCCGGACCGAGGCCGACCTGCTGGAGAAGGATCACGCGGAGAACGTGATGATCGTGGACCTGGTCCGCAACGATCTGGGCCGGGTCTGCGCCACCGGCAGTGTGAGCGTGCCCGATCTCTGCGTGGTGGAGAAGCACCCCGGTCTCGTCCATCTCGTCTCCACCGTCCGGGGCCGGCTGGCCGAGGGGGCGGGCTGGCCGGAGCTGTTGGCGGCGGCCTTCCCGCCCGGCTCGGTCACCGGCGCGCCGAAGTCCAGCGCGCTGCGGATCATCGCCGAGCTGGAGCGGGGCCCGCGCGGACCGTACTGCGGGGCGATCGGCTGGGTCGACGCGGACCGGGGCACCGCATCGCTCGCCGTGGGCATACGGACGTTCTGGATCGACCGGACCGGGCCCGAGGCGCTGCTGCGGTTCGGGACCGGCGCCGGGATCACCTGGGGATCCGACCCGGAGCGCGAATGGGACGAGACCGAACTCAAGGCTTCCCGGCTGCTCGCTGTAGCGTCGGGTGCGTGTCTGGAGACAGGAAGGGCCGCATGATGAGGATCTGGGTCAACGGCGGACTGCGGGACGCCGACGACGCCCGGCTTTCGGTGCTCGACCACGGGCTGACCGTGGGCGACGGCATCTTCGAGACGGTGCGTACGAGCGAGGGGCGCCCCTTCGCGTTGACCCGGCACCTCGACCGCCTTACCCGGTCCGCCCGGGGCCTCGGCCTGCCCGACCCGGACCACGACGAGGTCCGCCGCGCCGTCGCCGCGGTCATCGGCGCCAACCCCGTCGCCCTGGGGCGCCTGCGGATCACCTACACCGGCGGGCTGTCCCCGCTCGGCTCGGACCGGGGCACCGCCGGGCCGAGCCTGGTCGTCGCCCTCGACGGGGTGAGCCGCCGCCCGGACAGCACGGCGGTGATCACCGTCCCCTGGACGCGCAACGAACGCGGCGCGCTCACCGGCCTGAAGACCACCTCGTACGCGGAGAATGTCGTCGCCCTGGCCCGGGCGCGGGAGCGGGGCGCGTCCGAGGCGCTGTTCCCCAACACCGCCGACCGGCTCTGCGAAGGCACCGGCTCCAACGTGTTCGTCGTCCTGGACGGCCGCATCCACACCCCGCCGGTCGCCTCCGGCTGCCTCGCCGGGATCACCCGCGCACTGACCGTGGAGTGGACCGGGGCAGAGGAGACCGACCTGCCGATGGACGTGCTCGCCGAGGCCGACGAGGTGTTCCTGACCTCGACCCTCCGCGACGTCCAGGCGGTGCACCGGGTCGACGACCGCGAGCTGACGCCGGAGATCGGACCGGTGACGGCGAAGGCGATGCGGATCTTCGCCGAGCGGGCGGGCGACGACCTCGACCCGTAGAACGGATCCGACGGCCCGGAAACGCGCGTGACGGGGTGTCGTCCAGGGGATACAAACCCTTGATGACCACGACACTCCGGCCGTCCGGGCCGCTCCAGCAAGGCCCTGACGGTGCGCGGGCCCGCCACTACGACGTGTGCGACAACGGCCGGCCCGTCGGCACCGTCGCGATCAGCACCGACGACGCGTTCGGCCCGACCGCCGGAGTGCTCGGCTCCCTCGCCGTGGAGGAGTCCCGGCGCAGGCGCGGCCGGGGCACCATCGCCGCGCTCGCCGCCGAGGAGGTGCTGCGGGGGTGGGGCTGCACCCGGGTACGGGTGGAGGTCCCCGCCGACAACGACCCGGCCCGACGCCTCGCGGCCGCCCTCGGCTACACCGAACGCAGCCGCAACATGGTGAAGGACCTCGGTCCGGACACCGCCCCGCTGCCCGCCGGTCTCACCTCGCGCGCGATGAGCGAGGGGGAGTTCGCGGCCTGGCGGCAGGAGGCGGTGCAGACGTACGCACGGGGCTGGATCGACCGCGGAGTGGCGCCCGAGCAGGCCCGGCTCAAGTCCGAGGCCGACCACGCCGCGCACCTGCCGGACGGACTGGCGACCGACGAGGTGCGCTTCCAGGTGCTGGTGCAGGCCGACGAGGTCGTCGGCCATGTGTGGGTGGCCCTGCGGGAGCTGGAGCCGGGCGGCCCGGCCGGATTCGTCTTCGACGTGCGGGTGCGCGAGGAACACCGGGGCAGGGGCCACGGCCGGACCCTGATGCTGCTCGCCGAGGACATCACCCGCTCCTGGCGCGCGGACCGGATCGGCCTGCACGTCTTCGCCTCCAACACCCCGGCCCTGCGGCTGTACGAGTCCCTGGGCTACACGACGACGCGGTACAACCTGGCCAAGGCGCTGTAGCGGTCCCTTCCGGGCCGCCCGGCCTGCCTCGTGTCGGGTGCCCGCCTCGCCCGGCTACCGGTCCCGTGCGGCCGAAATGCCGTCGACGATCTCCTCGATCCGCTCGCGCAGCCCGTCCTGGCTCTTGCCGCCGTCCAGCCGCTCGTCGCCGATCACATAGGTGGGCGTGCCGGTGACGCCGATCGCCTTGCCCTCCGCCTGGTCGGCGTCGACGATCAGCAGATGCCGGCCGTCGATCAACGCGGTGTCGAACTCCTCGGCGTCCAGGCCCAGTTCGCGTGCCACATCGAGCAGCACCGGCTCGCCCGTGCGGCCGAGGTCATCGGTGCGGGACAGCAGGGCCTCGATGTACGGCCATCCCTGGCCCTGCTCGACGGCCTCCTCGGCGGCCTGGGCCGCGGCGTACGCGTGCTTGTGCTTCTCCAGCGGGAAGTGCCGCAGCCGGAACTCGACGCGGTCCCCGTACCGGGCCCGCAGGGCGCGCACATCGTCGAGGGATCGGTGGCAGTCGGGGCATTCGAGGTCGCACCACAGGTCGACGACGACCGGTGCCGCGGGGGTGGAATCGCTCATGCGCCCAGTCTTCCAGGCCGCGAGGGCGCGGCCCAATCCGCACCGGGCCCCACCCCCTGGGGAGGAGCCCGGCCCTGAAATGTCCCTGAGGTGGACCGCCGCCGTGGCCCCGACGAGGGTCGCCGGTGCAGGATGGAAGGGACGTACCCCCTGAGCCTGGAGGCCGTGATGCTTGCCGAGACCATCTGTTCCGCGGTGTCGGCGGCCGGCCTGGGCATCGCCGCGGTGACCGCGTACCGCAAGCGGTTCCTCACGGCCACGAGGATTGCCGCCTACTCCCTCGTCCCCGTCGGGCTCGTGCTGACCGGGGTCGTCGAGTGGGTCGCCGGGATCGCCTTCAAGCCCGGCGTCTGGGTCGGCTTCGGGGTGCTCGGCCTCTCCTGGCTGCTGTTCATGACCACCCGCGCCATCGAGCGCCGCAGCGGCACCACCCGCGCGGAACGCAAGGCCGCGCGGGCGGCCGGGCGGAATGAGGCAGTCGCCCCGGCCGCCTCGGCCCCTTCGCTCGGCGCCGGCGGTGCGGCAGGACCCGCGGCCACGGCCGCGAAGCCGCAGCCGAAGCCCAAGCAGAAGCAGGAGGCCGCCGCGCCCGGTGACGACTTCAGCGACATCGAGGCGATCCTCAAGAAGCACGGCATCTGAGGCTTCGGGCTTCCAGCGGGCCCGTCCGGTCCGAATGCCTGACGGCGCCCCGTACGCCGGAGCGATTTCCAATGGCCACGGGACGGTGAACTCCCGGGTGAATGACCCCGGTTGAGCGCCAGCCCGTCCAAGGGTGCGTCATGATCACACCGAGATGGTGGATACTTCCCGGGGCGAAGCCCCCGCACGCCCCGCCGAAGAGCCCCGCGGCTGTCTCTTCGCGCTCTCCCAGCCGCCTCTGATGATCTTCCTGACGGTCATCGGGGTGCTGCTGCTGATGGCCGCTCTGCACGATCTCTTCATGCTGTGACGCGCCGCGCCGCCGCGCGGGGCGACGCAGGCATCGGCGTCAGCCCGCGGCTTCCTTGCGCCGGGCCCGGTACGCCGCGACGTGGAGCCGGTTCCCGCACGTACGGCTGGAGCAGTAGCGGCGGGAGCGGTTGCGCGACAGGTCGACGAACGCGTGCCCGCAGTCCGGGGCCTCGCAGCGCCGCAGCCGCTCCTGCTCGCCCGCCACGATGATGAAGGCGAGCGCCATGCCGCAGTCGGCCGCGAGATGGTCGGCGATCGAGGCGTCCGGTGCGAAGTAGTGCACGTGCCAGTCGTAGCCGTCGTGGTCGGTGAGCTGCGGGGTGGTCCCGGCCGCCGCGACGAGCCGGTTCACCAGGTCGGCGGCGGTGCGGGGGTCGGGGGCCGCGAAGACCTCGGCGAAACGGGCCCGGACATCGCGGACGGCGGTCAGGTCCCGCTCGCCGAGCGTGCCGACCCCGCTGATGAGATGCCGCTCCGCGAAGGCGTACAGGGCGGGGATGTCGGCGAGACCGTCCTCGGGGCCGTCCACGAGTGGGTCCGCGGGGTCGTCCCGCGGCGGCTCGCTCTCCGGTGCGGTGTTCACCAGATCGACCACCGTGTCGAGGGCGATCCGGGTGTCGTGAGGGATCAGCACGCTTCGCTCCCTGGCCTCCGGCGGGCGGGCGCCTGCCGATGGCGGCTGACTCTACTGGCTCGGTCCGCCGGGGCCGGGGGCGGTGCGGGCCCGCCCGGGAGCGGAACGGGCCCCTCCGGCGCCGGGGAGGGGTATGCGGGGGC
>NZ_JBHXJG010000354.1:0-5692 GCF_042723425.1 Streptomyces sp. NPDC058375
TGTTCCTCGGCCTCCATCTCGGCGAAGACGTCGATGGGCGGCGGAGCCTTCGCGAGGAAGACCCAGGTCAGGTAGACCGCGAGCAGGAACGGCGGGATCTTCAGCGCGATGAGCACCCAGCCGAACTGGGTGGGGTCGGCCCACCAGTAGAGCGGGAAGAGGATCGCGCACTTGGCCAGCAGGATGAAGCCCCAGGCGTAACTGGCCTTGGTGTACGCCTTCTTCCGGCCCGGGTTACGGGTCCGCCAGGAGAGGTTCTCCTTGAAGACCGGGCCGAGGATCAGGCCGATCAGCGGTACGCCGCCGGCGGCGGTGGCGATGTAGGCCACCGAGAGGCCCAGGGTGTAGAGCATGCCCGGCAGGTAGAAGTCCTTGGCGTTGCCCGTCATCATCGCGAAGACGACACCGAAGCCCACCCCGAAGACGCCGCTGAAGGCGTGCTTGACGGTGTCCCGGCGGACCAGCCGGACGACGACGAGGGCCAGGGAGATCGCCAGGGCCGCGATGGCCGAGATCTGCAGGTTCTTGTTGATGGTGAAGATCGTGACGAAGAGCAGCCCGGGCAGGACTGTCTCCACCATGCCGCGCACCCCGCCGAAGGCCTCGAAGAGGGCGGCCTCGGTGACGGCCTTCGCCTCGGCGTCCCGCTGGGCCGCGTGCCTCCCGCCGGCGTGCGGCGGGTCGGTGCGGTGGATCTTGTCCGTGTCGGACGTCGGCTTGTCGAGAGACGTCACCGGCTACTCCTTGCCGAGCGGTCGGAGTTCGTATGTGGGGTTGAACAGCACCCGGCGGCCGTGGCTCATGGCGACCCGCCCCGAGGCGATGATCCTGCGGCCGGGCTCTATGCCGACGATGGAGCGACGGCCGAGCCAGACCACGTCCAGCGGCTCGGTGCCGTCGAAGAGCTCCGCCTCCAGCGCGGGCACTCCGGCCCGGGGACGGAGGGTGACGGTCCGCAACGTACCAGCCACCTTCACGATCTGCCGGTCGGAGCACTCGGAGATCCGGGTGCATCCGGTGGCCTGCGCGTCCTCCCGCAGCTCCTGGGACTCCAGGTCCTCCTGGGAGCTGGAGAGCCGGTCGAGCATACGGCGGAAGCGCCCGGAAGGCTTCGCCGCCTTCCCGGCCTTCCCGGCTTTCTCGAATCGGGGAACAGCACTCATACCCGAAGAGTACCGGTCCTGCGGGCGGTAGACGCGGGCCCGCGATGACCACTCGAAAGGGTGAGCCGGTGCGGGTCAGCCGCGTTCGAAGCGGTAGCCCATGCCCGGTTCGGTGACGAAGTGCCGCGGGTGCGAGGGGTCCGTCTCCAGCTTGCGGCGCAGCTGGGCCATGTAGACCCGGAGGTAGTTGGTCTCGGTTCCGTACGAGGGGCCCCAGACCTCCTGGAGAAGCTGTTTCTGGCTGACCAGGCGGCCGCCGTTGCGGACGAGGACCTCCAGCAGATGCCATTCGGTGGGGGTGAGGCGTACGTCCCGGCCGGCCCGGTGCACCTTCTTCGCCGCCAGGTCGACGGTGAAGCCGGCGGTCTCGACGAGGGCGATGTCCTCGGCGCCGCCCTCCTGCCCGACCGGTTCCGCCCGGCGCACCGAGGCGCGGAGCCGGGCCAGCAGCTCGTCCATGCCGAACGGCTTGGTGACGTAGTCGTCCGCCCCGGCGTCCAGGGCCTCCACCTTCTCGTCGGAGGTCTGCCGCGCGGAGAGGACCAGGATCGGGATCCGGGTCCAGCCGCGCAGGCCCCTGATCACCTCGACCCCGTCCATGTCCGGCAGCCCGAGGTCGAGGAGGACGACGTCCGGGTGGCGGGCGGCGGCGAGCTGGAGGGCGGTCGCCCCGTCGGGCGCGGCGTCGACCTCGTACTGGCGGGCCTTCAGGTTGATCACGAGGGCGCGGACGATCTGCGGCTCGTCGTCGACCACAAGCACCCTGGTCATCGCGGACCTGCCTTTCTGATGTACGAGCTGTACGGGGGGGGTTGTACGGGGAGGGGGAAGGATGTACGTGGGGGCGGGCGGCGTACGCCCCGGGGCGTGTCACGAGGTGGCCTGGGCCGGCAGTTCGGCGTCCGCCCGGACCCCGCCCGGCGCGGCGGCGAGGGTCAGGACCATGGTCAGCCCGCCGCCCGGGGTGTCCTCGGCGTCCAGCGTGCCGCCCATGGCCTCGGCGAAGCCCCGGGAGACGGCGAGGCCGAGCCCCACGCCGGCGCCGCGCGGGGCGTCCCCGTACCGCTGGAAGGGCTCGAAGATCCGTTCCTTGGCCTCGTCGGGGACGCCCCGGCCCCGGTCCACCACCCGCAGCTCGACCCGGCCGCCGAGTGCGCTGGCGGCCACGGCGACCGGCTCCCGGCCCGGGTGGTACTTGACGGCGTTCTCCACGATGTTGGCAACGACCCGCTCCAGGAGCCCGGGGTCGACGGCGACCATGGGCAGCGTCTCGGGGATGTCGAGGTCGACGCTGCCCTCCGGGACGCCGCCGAGCGCCATGGGGACCACCTCGTCGAGGTCGATCTCGCGGATCAGGGGGGTCACGGTGCCGGTCTGGAGGCGGGACATGTCCAGCAGGTTGCCGACGAGGTGGTCGAGCCGGTCGGCGCCGTCCTCGATGCCTTCCAGGAGCTCCGCCTCGTCCGCCTCGGACCAGGCGACGTCGTCGGAGCGCAGCGAGCTGACGGCGGCCTTGATGGCGGCCAGCGGGGTGCGCAGGTCGTGGCTGACGGCGGCGAGCAGGGCGGTCCTGATCCGGTTGCCCTCGGCCAGCCGACGGGCCTGCTCGGCCTCCCAGACCAGGCGCTGGCGGTCCAGGACGACGGCAGCCTGGGCGGCGAACGCACCGAGCACCCGACGGTCCTCGGCGGGCAGCACCCGGCCGGACAGCGCGAGGGCCATGTTGTCGCCGACCGGCATGTCCACGTCGGCGTCGTCGGGGCGGGTGGCCGGGGCCGGGCCGACGGATCCGGCGCAGGTCCACGGCTCGACGTCGCTGTCGCGCTCCAGCAGGGCGACGGACTCCATGGCGAAGGTCTCGCGGACCCTCTCCAGCAGGGCGTCCAGGGCGGTCTCGCCGCGCAGCACGCTGCCGGCGAGGAAGGAGAGGATCTCCGACTCGGCGCGCAGCCGGGCGGCCTGGTGGGTGCGCCGGGCCGCGAGGTCGACCACGGAGGAGACCGCCACCGCCACCGCGAAGAAGATCACGATGGCGACGAGGTTCTCCGGGTCCTGGACGGTCAGGGTGTGGGTGGGCGGGGTGAACCAGTAGTTCAGCAGCATGCTGCCGGCGGCCGCCGAGGCCAGCGCGGGTCTCAGCCCGCCGAGCAGGGCGGCGGCCACCGTCAGGAAGAGGAAGAGCAGGACGTCGTTGGCGAGGCCGGGGGCGTCCTCCATGCTGCGCAGCACCACCGCGAGCAGGACGGGACCGACGACGCCGACGAGCCAGCCCCAGATGATCCGGGCGCGGCCGAGCCGGGCGCCGCGGGCGATGGGCAGGCCACGGCCCTTGGCGACCTCTTCATGGGTGACGATGTGGACGTCGAGGTCGGGCCCCGACTCGCGGGCGACGGTCGCGCCGACCCCGGGGCCGTAGATGTACTGCCAGGTCTTGCGGCGGCTGGAGCCCAGCACGATCTGGGTGGAGTTGACGCCGCGGGCGAACTCCAGCAGGGCCGCGGGTATGTCGTCGCCGATGACGTGGTGGAAGCTGCCGCCGAGGTCCTCGACCAGGGTGCGCTGGAGCGCCAGCTCCTTCGGGGAGGCGGAGGTCAGGCCGTCGCTGCGGGCGATGTAGACGGCGAGGATCTCGCTGCCGGAGCCCTTGGCCGCCATCCGGGAGGCGCGGCGGATGAGGGTGCGGCCCTCGGGCCCGCCGGTCAGCCCGACGACGATGCGTTCGCGGGCCTGCCAGGTGGTGCGGATGTTGTGCTCGCCCCGGTACTGCTGGAGGTATTCGTCGACCCGGTCGGCGACCCAGAGCAGGGCCAGCTCGCGCAGGGCGGTGAGATTGCCGGGGCGGAAGTAGTTCGAGAGGGCCGCGTCCATCTTGTCGGGCTGGTAGATGTTGCCGTGCGCCATCCGGCGGCGCAGCGCCTGGGGCGACATGTCGACCAGCTCGATCTGGTCGGCCCGGCGCACCACCTCGTCCGGGACCGTCTCGCGCTGCCGCACCCCCGTGATCGACTCGACGACGTCGCCGAGCGACTCCAGGTGCTGGATGTTGACCGTGGATATGACGTCGATCCCGGCCTTCAGCAGCTCCTCGACGTCCTGCCAGCGCTTGGCGTTGCGGGAGCCGGGGACGTTGGTGTGGGCCAGTTCGTCGACCAGGGCGACGGCCGGGGCGCGCTCCAGGACGGCGTCGACGTCCATCTCGGTGAAGACGGCGCCGCGGTAGCTGATCTCGCTGCGCCGGACCTGCTCCAGGCCGTGCAGCAGCACCTCGGTGCGCGGCCGGGCGTGGTGCTCCACGAAGGCCACCACGCAGTCGGTGCCGCGCTCGACCCTGCGGTGCGCCTCGGAGAGCATCGCGTACGTCTTGCCGACGCCCGGTGCCGCGCCCAGGTAGATCCGGAGTGTGCCGCGTCCCATGGCCCCATTGTCTTCTTCCGTCCGGCCGTGTCGTGCGGAGGGCCGGTGGCGCGCCCGGTGCGGCCGCCGCCCTCGACGCTACTCCGCCGGGACGTCTGGTTCGGTCCGGGGAGTGCAGGTGAGGAGCGTATTGACGGAACTCTGATGCGCGGCGACGACCACGAAGAGGGCGGGGCCGGGGGTCAGCCCTGCTCGACGATATGGCCGTCGCTCAGCTCCAGGACCCGGTCGGCGAGGCCCAGCAGCTGGGGGTCGTGGGTGGCGACGAGGGCGGTGACGTGCTCGCTGCGGACGACCGCGCGGAGCAGTTCCATCACGGCGAGGCCGGTCTCGGCGTCGAGCTGTCCGGTGGGCTCGTCGGCGATCAGGAGGGCGGGGCGGTTGGCGAGGGCGCGGGCGATGGCGACGCGCTGCTGCTGGCCGCCGGAGAGCTCGCCGGGGCGCTGCTCGGCGTGGTCGGCGAGGCCGACGAGGGAGAGCAGCAGGGCGACCCGCTCGTCGCGCTCGGACGGGTCGGCCTTGCGCAGCCGCAGCGGTACGCCGACGTTCTCGGCGGCGGTCAGGATCGGGATGAGGCCGAAGGACTGGAAGATGAAGCCGACCCGGTCCCGGCGCAGCTCCAGCAGGCCCTTCTCGCCGAGCCCGGCCAGCTCGGTGCCGTCGACGGTGATCCGGCCGCCGTCCGGGGTGTCGAGGCCGCCGACGAGGTTGAGCAGGGTGGTCTTGCCGGAGCCGGAGCGGCCCTTGAGCGCGACCAGCTCACCGCGGGGGATCTCGAAGGAGACGCCGCGCAGGGCGTGCACGGCCGCCGCTCCGCTCCCGTACGAGCGGTGCAGGTCCTCGACCGTGACCATGGCGCTGCGGGCCGGGTCCTCGGCGAGGGCCGTGCCGGACTGCCCGCTGGTGCTCTCGGTCATGCTGCTCCCCCGTCGTGCATACGTGGTCCGCGTCGTCGCCCGCCAAGTATGTGTGGACGGTGCCCGCGGCGCTGTACCGGGTGCGCTGGTGGACGCTCGGGGTCGTCGTCGTGTGCCTCGCCCTGGCCCTGGTCGCCGGGTACCGCGTCGCGACGGACCCGGACGCCCTTGCGCAGATGGGCACTCCGGCGGAGCGCC
>NZ_JBHXJG010000355.1:0-5594 GCF_042723425.1 Streptomyces sp. NPDC058375
GTCGTACGGTGCGCTCCTCGCGGAGCGGGCCACCGGGGGGTCAGGAGGCCTTGGCCTTCTCGCCCTCGGACTTGGCGGCGGCCGGAGCCGGGGCCGGCTTGGCGGCCTCGTAGAACTCCTCGCGCGGCGTCTCCATGGCGCCGAGCGAGACGACCTCGCGCTTGAGGAACATCGCCAGCGTCCAGTCGGCGAAGATCCGGATCTTGCGGTTCCAGGTCGGCATGGCCATGCCGTGGTAGCCGCGGTGCATGTACCAGGCGAGACGGCCCTTGAGCTTGATCTTCACCTTGCCCATGACGATCATCGCGACGCCCTTGTGCAGACCGAGACCGGCGACCGCACCCTTGTTGGCGTGGCTGTACTCCTTCTGCGGGAAGCCCCGCATGCCGGAGATCACGTTGTCGCCGAGGACCTTCGCCTGACGCAGCGCGTGCTGGGCGTTGGGCGGGCACCAGGCGTTCGGGTTGCCGGCGCGGCGGCCGACCACGTCCGGCACCTGGGCGTTGTCGCCCGCGGCCCAGATGTAGTCGGTGCCCTGCACCTGGAGCTTCTCGGAGGTGTCCACGTGGCCTCGGGGGCCGAGCGGCAGGCCGAAGCGGGCCAGCGCCGGGTTCGGCTTCACACCGGCGGTCCACACGATGGTGCTGGAGTCGACCTCCAGGCCGTTCTTCAGGACCACGTGACCGTCGACGCAGGAGTCCATCGAGGTGGAGAGGTAGATCTCCACGCCGCGGCTCTCCAGGTGCTCCTTGCCGTAGGCGCCCAGCTTCGGGCCGACCTCGGGAAGGATCTTGTCGGCGGCGTCGACGAGGATGAAGCGCATGTCCTCGCGCTTCACGTTGGTGTAGTACTTCGCCGCGTCGCGGGCCATGTCCTCGACCTCGCCGATGGTCTCCGCGCCGGCGAAGCCGCCGCCCACGAAGACGAACGTCAGCGCCTTGCGGCGGACGTCCTCGTCGGTCGTGGAGTCGGCCTTGTCCAGCTGCTCCAGGACGTGGTTGCGCAGACCGATGGACTCCTCGATGCCCTTCATGCCGATGCCCTGCTCGGCGAGGCCGGGGATCGGGAAGGTACGGGAGACCGCGCCCATCGCGATGACCAGGTAGTCGAAGGGCAGCTCGTAGGCCTCGCCGACGAGCGGCGCGACCGTGGCGACCTTGCGGTCCTGGTCGATGGTCGTGACACGACCGGTGAGAACCTCAGCCTTGGGCAGCACGCGTCGCAGCGGGACGACGACATGCCGAGGCGAGATGCTGCCTGCGGCAGCTTCGGGGAGGAAGGGCTGGTACGTCATGTACGACCGCGGGTCGACGACCGTGACGGTCGCCTCTCCGTATCGCATCTTCTTCAGAATGCGACGAGCTGCGTACAGGCCTACGTACCCACCGCCTACAACGAGGATCCTGGGACGCTCCGTGGTGCTCATGCCATCGAGTATCCACCCCTCCCCAGGGGGGTGCTCGTGAGCCCCTTCACAAGGATTGACCGACCCTCTGCTACACTTCGCCGCCCACGTGACCCAGGTCATGGGCACCAAAGGGAACCACGGCACCGCGGCAGACGTTGTTCACCGCTTGTGAGCTGGCCCTTGACCCTTCGGGCGGGCCGAACCGCCGCTCCCCTTCATACGGACGCAACGCGCCCGGAACGCGCGCGCGACACCTCCGTACGAGCCCCGGTGTGCCCCGCACGGGCCTGAGGGGCCCGAACTGCGACCAACAGCGCCGAATTCCTTGTGAAGAAGTTCACGAAGTTTCTCGGGGCGTGTCCCGGAAGAGGTCCCCCGGGCGGCCCAGAGGGGCGGATCACGGCTCAACGGTGCAGCTGACGGTGCGATCGAGCGGGCAGCCGGAGGGCTGCCCGCCCGGACCGAAGGGGCCTCCGCCTACGCGGCGCTCCAGGCGATCCCGTCCAGGATGTCGTGTTCGCTCACGACGACCTCGTGGGCTCCCGTCCGCTCCATCACGGCGAGCAGGACGAGCGCCCCGGCCCCGATCACGTCGACCCGGCCCGGGTGCATCACGGGGATCGCGGCGCGCTCCTCGTGCGTCGAGCGCAGCAGGTGTTCGGTGATCGCGCGGACCTGGCCGCGGGAGACCCGGGAGTGGTGGATGGCCCCGGAGTCGTACTCCTCCAGCTCCAGCGCGATCCCGGCGACCGTGGTGACGGTGCCCGCGAGGCCGACCAGCGTGCCGGCCCCGGTGAGCGGCACGGTCTTCTCGGCGAGGTCGAGGGCGGCGTCGATGTCGGCGCGGATCGCGGCGGCCCGCTCGTGGCTGGGCGGGTCCATCACGGCCCCGTCCACGACGAGGTGACGTTCCGTCATCCGTACGCAGCCGATGTCCACGGACCGGGCCGCCTCCACCCCGTCCGAGCCGAGGACGAACTCGGTGGAGCCGCCGCCGATGTCGACGACCAGATACGGCTTCGCCAGGTGGTCGCTGCCCGCCAGCTCCTTGGTGGCCCCGTCGAAGGAGAGCTGGGCCTCCTGGTCGCCGGTGACGACCTCGGGCTCGACGCCCAGGATGTCCCGGACGCCGGCCACGAAGTCGGCGCTGTTCTCCGCGTCGCGGGAAGCGGAGGTGGCGACGAAGCGGATCCGCTCGGCGCCCAGCTCCTCGATCGCCGCCGCGTACTCCCGGCAGGCCGCGAACGTCCGCTCCAGCGCCTCGGGGGCGAGCCGGCCGGTCCGGTCGACGCCCTGGCCGAGGCGGACGATCGTCATCCGCCGGTCCAGCTCGGTGAACGAGCCGGTGGCCGGGTCCAGGTCGGCGACCAGGAGCCGGATGGAGTTGGTGCCGCAGTCGATCGCGGCGACCCGGGTCATGCGCCCTTCCCGTCGGCGGGGCCGTCGAGCGGGCGGAAGGCGAAGTGGCCCCCGTCGCCCTCGTCCACCGTCCAGCCGTCGTCCTCGCCCGTCGGCGCGCACGGCGCGACGCAGGGGCCCTTGGCCCACCACTCCGGCAGCATCGCGATGGCCTCGTCGCCCAGCGGGTTCACCCCGGGCCCGGCGGCCAGCGAGTGGCCGACCAGGACGTGCAGGCACTTCACCCGGTCCGGCATGCCGCCCGCGCTCGGGAAGCCCTCCAGGACCTCGATGGCGTCGCGGCGGGTGATGTAGTCCTCGTGCGCGGCCCGGTAGGCGTCCGCCAGCTCCGGGTCGGTCTCCAGACGGGCCGTCATCTCCTTCATGACCCCGTTGGCCTCCAGCGTGCCGATCGCCGAGGCCGCCCGGGGGCACGTCAGGTAATAGGTCGTCGGGAACGGCGTGCCGTCCTCCAGACGCGGCTGGGTCTCCACCACGTCCGGGTTGCCGCACGGGCAGCGGTGCGCGATGGCGCGCAGCCCGCGCGGCGGGCGGCCGAGCTGCTGCTCGAACGCGGCGATGTCCGCGGCGGTGGGCTTGGTGGACTCGGTCTGCGGAGGGGGCGTTTCCATGCCTGCCTTGGTTCTGCTCGGAAGCTCGTAGTAGGGGGGTTGCGGGTAGGTCAGTCGCGGTCGTCACGGTCGGCGCTGTCCACGCCGTCCCAGAGGTTCGAGTGCCAGGGGCGGTCGCTCGCCCCCGGCTCGCCGCGGCGGTCCCGGGCCGCGTCGGGGTCGGCCACGGTGTAGCCGGTCTCCCCGGGGAGGACGTAATGGAGGTGCTGGCGGGCCAGACGCTTGATGTACGCGTCGTCCTGGAGCCGCGCCTTCTCGTCCCGAAGCTCCTCGGTGCGCCGCTCAGCCTCCTGCGAGAGCCGCTCCTGCTCGGCGATCTCGTCGCGCTGGGAGACGTACTGCCGCATCGGGTAGGCGAGCGCCACCACCAGGGAGCAGACCACCAGCGCCAGGAACGCGGCCCTGCCGGTGAGCCGGGAGCGGCGGGCCTGGCGGCGGTTCTGGGATCGGTACACGCGGGCCGCGGTCTGCTCGCCGAGCAGCCGCAGCCTGGTCGCGGTGGAGAACCGGTCGCGGTCCTTCCCGGCCATGTCTCCCCGCCTCCCCGTTATGCACGTCCGTCCCCGCACACGGTACGGGACCGGGTGCGGGGACGGGCGGAGGCTACCGTCTTGACGCTGTGGGTCAGCCCTTGAAGCGCGGGAAGGCGGAGCGGCCCGCGTACACCGCGGCGTCGTCGAGGATCTCCTCGATGCGCAGCAGCTGGTTGTACTTGGCGACGCGGTCCGAGCGGGCCGGGGCGCCGGTCTTGATCTGGCCGCAGTTCACGGCGACCGCGAGGTCGGCGATGGTGACGTCCTCGGTCTCGCCGGAGCGGTGCGACATCATGCACTTGAAGCCGTTGCGCTGGGCCAGCTCGACGGCGTCCAGGGTCTCGGTCAGCGAACCGATCTGGTTGACCTTCACGAGCAGGGCGTTGGCGGAGCCCTCCTCGATGCCGCGGGCCAGGCGCTCGGGGTTGGTGACGAAGAGGTCGTCGCCGACGATCTGCACCTTGGAGCCGATGCGGTCGGTGATGACCTTCCAGCCGGCCCAGTCGTCCTCGTACAGCGGGTCCTCGATGGAGACCAGCGGGTACGCGGAGACGAGCTCCTCGTAGTACTCGGTCATCTCGGCGGCCGAGCGGGACTTGCCCTCGAACTCGTAGACGCCGTCCTTGTAGAACTCGGACGCGGCGACGTCGAGCGCGAGCGCCACGTCACGGCCCGGGACGTAACCGGCCTCGGTGATGGCCTCGACGATGAGGTCCAGGGCGGCGCGGTTGGACTCCAGGTTCGGGGCGAAGCCGCCCTCGTCGCCGAGTCCGGTGGACAGGCCCTTGGTCTTGAGGACCTTCTTCAGCGTGTGGTAGATCTCCGCGCCCCAGCGCAGGGCCTCGGAGAAGGACTCCGCGCCGATCGGGGCGATCATGAACTCCTGGATGTCCACGTTGGAGTCGGCGTGCGAGCCGCCGTTCAGGATGTTCATCATCGGAACGGGCAGCAGGTGCGCGTTCGGGCCGCCGAGGTAGCGGAAGAGCGGCAGGTCGGACGCCTCGGAGGCGGCGTGCGCGACGGCGAGCGAGACGCCGAGGATGGCGTTCGCGCCGAGCGAGGCCTTGTTCTCGGTGGCGTCCAGGTCGAACATCGCCTGGTCGATGAGGCGCTGCTCGGTGGCGTCGTACCCGACGAGCTCCGGGCCGATCTGCTCGATGACGGCGAGGACGGCCTTCTCGACGCCCTTGCCCTGGTAGCGGTTGGGGTCACCGTCGCGAAGCTCTACAGCCTCGAACGCACCGGTGGAGGCGCCGGACGGAACGGCAGCACGGCCCGTGCTGCCGTCGTCGAGGCCAACCTCGACCTCGACCGTGGGGTTGCCCCGGGAGTCGAGGATTTCCCTGGCTACGACGACGTCGATGGACGGCACGAGGCATCTCCTTCTGGGATCTGACACTGGTTGTGCAGGGTCACTGTGGCCTTGCGACCCGAGCCTATCCGGCCCGGCCGCGTCAGTCGGCCGACCGCCCGCCTCCTGGGACGAAAAAGGACCCAAGGGCCTGCATAGCGGGACAGAACTCTAGAAATCTACTGGGCGGTAACAACAAGAGGTGAACGCATACGGGCCCCCCGGCGCCCGCCGCCCACGAAGAACCCGGCCCGGCGCGCTGGGGGGAAGAG
>NZ_JBHXJG010000356.1:0-5557 GCF_042723425.1 Streptomyces sp. NPDC058375
GGTCAGACCTCCCGGCCGGGCTCAGGAGCCGAAGGTGAAGGACTCGGCCGCCGGGGCGACCTCGGCCGGCCGGACCACCTTCAGCCCGCCCGCGGCGCCGGCGTCCGGCTTCATGATGACGCTCTCCCGGGTGGACGGCGCCTTCGGGTCCGAGAAGTCGTGCGTCACCCCGAACTCGGTCCCGTACCCCTTGATCGTGAGCAGCGCCTTGTCGATGCCCTCGCGGGTGAGGTCCTTGTCGTCGCAGGCCTTCGTCAGGGCCTCGCCGAAGAGGGAGGCCGCCGTGTATCCGGCGACGACGCCGTTGTCGAGGACGTCCTTCGGGTACTGGGCGGCGTACTCCTCGGCGAGCTTGGCGGGGCCGTCGCCCGGGTCGCCGATGGGCAGCGTGGAGGAGGCGACGTAGTAGTCCTTGAGCAGGGCGGGGCCCGCCTGGGTCTTCAACAGCTGGGGCGCGAAAGCCGAGTTGTTGCCGACGACCGGGACGTCGAAGCCGGTGGCCGCCGCGACGCCGACGAGCGAGGCCGCCTGGCGCGGTCCGGCGCTGACGATCACGGCCTTCACCCCGGCCTGCTTGAGGGCGGCGACCTGGGCCGTCATGTCGTTGTCGGTCGGCTTGATCTTCTGCTCGACGACGGTGAGCCCTGCCTCCCTCGCCGCGTGCTTCGAGCCGACGAGCGCGTTCTCGCCGTAGTCGCCCTCGAAGTAGACGTGACCGATCTTGTCGCCCTTCGCGATGCGCTTCTCGGCGAGCAGGTAGTCGATGAGGTTGATCGTCTCGATGTCGTAGGTGGCGCCGATGACCCGGATGTACGGGGAGCCCAGCAGGTTCGCCGACCAGGCCTGCGGCAGGACGAGGCCCTTGTCCTGGCCGTCGATGCGCTGTTCGACGGCGGCGACGAACGGGGAGCCGATGAACTGGGCGAAGCCCACCACCTCGGGTGCCAGTTCGGTGTACGCGGCGATCGCCTTCTGCGGATCGTATCCGTGGTCGCGGACCGTCAGTTCGATCTTCCGGTCGCAGATGCCGCCCGCGTCGTTGGTCTGCTTGACCCACAGCTGCTGGGCCTGGGTGACGCTCTTGCCGAGGGAGGCGTAGACGCCGGTCATGTCGGTCAGCACACCGAGGGAGATCGTCGAGGATGAGACCCCGGGGCCCGTCTTGATCCCGCCCTCGCCCTCCCCGTCCGCCTTCCCCTCGGTCGCCTTGCCGCTGCACCCGACGAGGGTGACGGCGAGGGTCGCGACCACGGCCGTGAGCACTCTCAGTTTCATGACTTCTCCCCTGGATTCTTCGGAGCCGCTGATTGCTTCGGAGTCGCTGGCCGCTTCGGAGCCGCTGTTTGTTCGGGAACCGTCGGCTTCTTCGGGGCCGCCGGCTTCTTCGTGCGTGCGAGGCCCAGGCGGGCGAGGCCGCCGGGCAGGAACAGGACCACCGCGACGACCGCGGCGCCGTACAGATAGCGGGACGCCTCACCGGGTGCAAGACCGCCCGTGCCGGGGGCGGAGACCAGCGGCAGGGAGTCGCTGTAGTGCGTGAACACCTGCGGGAGCAGGGAGACGAAGGCGGCGCCGATCACCGCTCCGGCGACGCTGCCGAGCCCGCCGATGACGATCATGGCGAGGTATTCGAGGGACAGGATCATGCCGAAGTACTCGGGCACGGTCCGCTGGAAGACCAGGGCGAGCAGGACGCCCGCGAGCCCCGCGTACATCGAGGACAGGACGAAGACCCCGGCCCGGTAGCGAGCCACCGGCACGCCCATCACCCCGGCCGCGATCCGGTGGTCGCGGATGGCGTTCATGGCGCGTCCGGGCCGGCCGCGCAGCACGCCCCGGGCGAACAGCGCGCTCAGCAGGAGCGCGAGCAGACCGGCGTACCAGAGCTTTTCCGAGGAGCCGAACGGTACGGCGGCGACGACGAGTTCGGAGTCGTCGAAGGTGAACCCGAAGACGGACAGCGGCGGTACGGCCCGGCCGTTGTAACCACCGGTCAGCGAGCCCGCGTTGAACAGGACGTGCTGCCCGATGAAGATCAGCGCGAGGGTCGCGATGCCGAGATACGCGCCGCGCAGCCGTCCGGCGATGGGGCTGAAGATCCCGCCCGCCGCCCCGGCGAGCAGCACCGCGAGGATCGCGGCGAGCCAGGTGGGCAGCCCGAGGCCGGTCAGTGTGTGCCCGTTCTCGGTGCTGCTCTCCCCCGCCAGGACGCAGTAGCCGTACGCGCCGACGGCGAGGAAGAAGGCATGGCCCATGGAGAGTTGGCCGGTGGCGCCGGTGAGCATGTTGAGCCCGATGGCGCCGATCGCCGCGGCCATCGCGAACAGTCCGGCCTGGAGCCAGAAGCGGTCCAGGTAGAACGGGAGGGCGAGGAGCAGCAGGGATCCGATGAGGACCGCGTACGTACGGGGGCTGCGCAGCCGGTCGGTGAGGCTCTCCGGTCCGCCGCCGCGTACGGGGGTGGGGGCGGGGGCGGCGGGGGCTTCGGCGGTGGTGTCAGACACGGGCCAGCTCCTTCGTGCCGAAGAGTCCCGCGGGCCGGATGAGCAGGACGGCCACCATCACCAGGTAGGGCGCCAGGTCGCCGATGCCCCGCCCGAGGAAGGAGAGATCGCTCTGGTAGCCGGTGGCGAGCGACTCGGTGACGCCGACGATCAGTCCGCCGGCGAGCGCCCCGGTGGTGGAGTCGAGCCCGCCGAGGATCGCGGCGGGGAACGCCTTGAGCGCGGCGAGCGAGGTGGCGCGCTCCAGGCCCGGGGTCGGGAACACGGTGAGGAAGAGCGCGGCGACGGCGGCCAGCGCCCCGGCGACCGCCCAGGCGGCGAGCGACACCCGCCCCAGCTTGATCCCCATGAGCGCGGCCGTCTGCGGGTTCTCGGCGGCGGCCCGCATCGACACGCCCCACGAGGTGTAGCGGAAGGCGAGCAGGAAGACCGTGATCAGGAGCCCGGCGGCGAGGAACGCGGCGATACGGGTCTGGGCGAGGGTGACGCCGCCGACCTGGACGACCTCGTTGCCCCAGGGGTCTCCGAGGGCGAGCACGTCCGTGCCCATCCGGCGGGTGAGTTCGGTGATCAGGAGGATGTCGACGCCGATGGTGACGATGGCGAGGACGCTGTGGTCGCTGCCCCGGTAGCGGCGCATCACGAAGAACTCGATGGCCGCCCCGACGGACGCGGCCCCGGCGATCCCGACGAGCAGCGCGGGCCAGAACCCGATGTCGTCGTGGAGCACGGCGGTGACGTAGCCGCCGGCCAACAGAAGGGAAGCGTGGGCGAAGTTGACGACCTCGGTGGCCTTGAAGATGACGACGAACCCGAGCGCGATGAGTGCGTAGACCGAGCCGATCGACAGGCCGCCGAGAAGGAGTTCGAGAGTCGTGGTCATTGAGGTGCTCCCAAGTAGGCCTGGACGACGGCCGGATCGTTCTGGACCTCGGCGGGGGTGCCCCCGGCGATCCGTCGTCCGAAGTCGAGTACGGTCACCGCGTCCGCGAGCCGCATCACCACCCCCATGTCGTGCTCGACCAGCACGATGGAGATGCCGAGGCTGTCACGTACGTCGGCCACGACGGCAGCGGTGCGGCGGCGCTCGTCCGCCGTCATCCCGGCGATCGGCTCGTCCAGCAGCAGGACCTTGGGCTCCATGCACAGGGCGCGGCCGAGTTCGACGAGCTTCTGCTGCCCGTACGGGAGTGAGCCGGCGGGCCGCTCCAACGCCCCTTCCAGGCCGATGAATTCGGCGATCTCCCGGACCCGGTCGCGGTGGCGTCGCTCCTCCCGGAGGGCGGAGGGCAGCCGCAGGCCGGTGGCGACGAACCCGGAGCGGGTCAGCCGGTGGCGGCCGAGCAGGAGGCTGTCGGCGACGGTCGCGTGCGGGGGCAGCGCCAGGTTCTGGAAGGTGCGGGCGACCCCGAGGTCCGCGATGGCGTGCGGCGGGAGTCCGGTGAGCTCGGTGTCGCCGAGGCGGACGTGTCCGGAGGTGGCGCGGTAGACGCCGGACAGGACGTTGAAGCAGGTGGACTTGCCCGCGCCGTTGGGCCCGATGACGGCGTGCACGCTGCCGGGTTCGACGGTGAAGGAGACAGCGTCGAGGGCGGTGAGCCCGGCGAAGCGGACGGTGACGTCCTGCACGGCGAGGGCGGCCGCGGTGGTGTCCTGGCGGACCGATGCGGTGGTGGTCACGCGGACCACCTGCTCAGGGTGCGCCGGGTCCGGGCGGCCGGGTCGGCGTCCGCCGCCGCGTCCTCGTCGACGACGCCGAGATAGCGGCGGCGCACCTCGTCGGAGGCGGCGAGTTCGTCGGCGGGCCCGGACAGGGCGACCTCGCCGACGTCCAGGACGTACGCCGTGGAGGCGAGGCGCAGGGCGATCGCAGCGTTCTGCTCGACGAGCATCACGGAGGTGCCGCCCGCGTTGATCTCCTGCACGGTCTCGGCGATCCGGGCCGCCATCAGCGGGGCGAGGCCGAGGGAGGGTTCGTCCAGCAGGAGCAGCCGGGGCCCCGCCATCAGGGCGCGGCCCATGGCCAGCATCTGCTGCTCGCCGCCGGACAGCAGCCCGGCCCGCTGGTGTGCGCGGTCGGCGAGCACCGGGAACAGCTCGTGCACCCGGGCGAGGGCCGCGCTCGTCTCCTTGCGCCCGCCGCGTGCCCCCAGGGCGCCCGCCCGCAGGTTGTCGGCCACCGTCATCCGGGCGAAGACCTGCCGGCCCTCCGGTACCTGGACCACTCCCGCGGCCACCACCTGGGCGGGCCGCAGCCCCTCCAGGGGGCGGCCGTCGAACCGGATGGTCCCGGTGCCCGTCCCGCGGTGGAAGCCGAGGGTCCGCGACACGGCCCGCAGCAGCGTGGTCTTGCCCGCGCCGTTGCCGCCGAGTACGGCGGTGATCCCGCCGTCCGGCACATCGGCGGAGATGTCGCGCAGCGCCCGGACCGGGCCGTAGCCGACGGACAGTGCGCGGATCTCTAGCGTTGCCATGCGTCCTCCTCCTTCCGCCATGTCGTGTGTCTTGCTGGTCTGTGGGGGGGGGTGGTGCCACAGACCAGCACCGGGCAGGACGTGCGTCCACGGGGCGGGGCCGACTCGATGCGGGCGACCAGCGAACGAGGGGCCTCGTTGTGCACGCGCACAGACGCGGTGACGGGCGGGCGCCCGCCCGCGGGGCCGGTGGCATCCTCATCGGTCATCAGGAGCGCCCGGGGACGGAGCGGCGGATGCGGCGGGAGACGCGGTACGAGGCGCTGCTCGGCCCGCTGCTGGCGGGCGGGGCCGCGCCGGACCTGGTGGCGCGTGCGGCGCGCGGCCTCGGACTGCCGGAGCGGGGGCCTTACGCGGTGGTGGTGCTGGGCGCGCCGGTGCCGGCGGCGGCGGTGGTCCAGGGCCCGGACGCGGACGGGATGCGCTGGTGGTGGGGTGAGGCCGAGGCTTCTCCGGGCGAGGCGGAGGGCCGGGAGGCTCGGTGGGCTCGGGAGGGCCGAGAGGCTCGGGAGGGCCGAGAGGCTCGGGAGGGCCGAGAGGCTCGGGAGGGCCGAGAGGCTCGGGAGGGCCGAGAGGCTC
>NZ_JBHXJG010000357.1:0-5527 GCF_042723425.1 Streptomyces sp. NPDC058375
TACACTTGCGTCTCGAAGGCCCCTGGGCCAAAATATAAGTCACGGCCAACGGCGCGCGCTTCCACATCGCGGAGCTGGGCGAGGGGCCGCTGGTGCTCCTGCTGCACGGCTTCCCGCAGTTCTGGTGGACCTGGCGCCACCAGATGACCGCGCTCGCCGACGCCGGCTTCCGGGCGGTCGCGATGGACCTGCGCGGGGTGGGCGGCAGCGACCGTACGCCGCGCGGTTACGACCCCGCCAACCTGGCCCTCGACGTCACCGGCGTGATCCGCTCCCTCGGTGAGCCCGACGCGGCCCTGGTCGGCCACGACCTCGGCGGCTACCTCGCCTGGACGGCCGCCGTGATGCGGCCCAAGCTGGTCCGCCGGCTCGTCGTCTCCTCGATGCCGCACCCGCGCCGCTGGCGCTCCTCCATGCTGTCGGACTTCGCCCAGTCGCGGGCCGGTTCGTACGTCTGGGGCTTCCAGCGTCCGTGGCTGCCGGAGCGTCAGCTCCTCGCGGACGACGCCGCCCTGGTGGGGAGCCTCATCCAGGACTGGGCGGGCCCCCGCACCCCGGAGTTCCCCGACGAGGAGACCCTGGACGTCTACCGGCGGGCCATGAGCATCCCCTCCACCGCCCACTGCTCGATCGAGCCGTACCGCTGGATGGTGCGTTCGATGGCGCGTCCGGACGGGATCCAGTTCAACCGGCGGATGAAGCGTCCGGTCCGGGTGCCCACGCTGCACCTGCACGGGTCGCTCGATCCGGCGGTCCGCACTCGCAGTTCGGCCGGGTCCGGGCAGTACGTCGAGGCGCCCTACCGGTGGCGACTTTTCGACGGTGTCGGGCACTTCCCGCACGAGGAGGACCCGATCGGCTTCTCCACCGAACTCATCAACTGGCTCAAGGACCCCGAGCCGGACCGGTAGCCGCCGACCCCGCCTCGGCACAGGTGTCCGACGAGCAGCCAATTGCCTGCCGCATAGGCCAATTGGCTGACTCGCGCACGATTACCGACCTTGGGTCACGGGCAGACGTCGGGGTATGGGCTGGACGCACGACTTCACTGACGAAGCACGCAACCGCCGCTCCGCCGTCTCCGCCGGTGTGAGCACTCATGAGGGGGGCGGCCCTCGCGGCCGGGTGCACCAAGTGCATGACCTTCACCGTTCCCGTCTCGGGATTTCCCGCATCCTCCGCCGCCGGGCCCGCTGGGTCTCGGCACGGCTCCGCCACCCCCGTAACTGACCCCTTCACTTCCCCGGCAGACGGCAGTTCGACGACAGGCCTCAGAGGGCGCAGCCCTGGCTGTCGACCTGCTGGTTGGCCGTGCGGCCGATCTCGATGTCCTCGCGGATCTCGTCCGCCGTCAGCGCGTATCCGGTGTCCGGGTCATCGAGCGACTTGGCGAACACCACTCCGTACACCTTTCCGTCCGGAGTGAGCAGCGGGCCGCCCGAGTTGCCCTGGCGCACCGTCGCGAAGAGCGAGTACACATCGCGGCGCACCGTGCCCCGGTGGTAGATGTCCGGGCCGTCGGCGTCGATGCGGGCGCGGACGCGGGCCGAGCGCACGTCGTACGCGCCGTTCTCCGGGAAGCCCGCGACGATCGCGCTGTCACCGGTCTCCGCGTCGTCGTCCGGGCCGGTGAACTGCAGCGGCCTGGCCCGGAGATCGGGGACGTCCAGGACCGCGATGTCGCGCTGCCAGTCGTAGAGGACGACCTTCGCGTCGTACAGCCGGCCCTCACCGCCGATCTGGACGGTGGGCTCGTCCACGCCGCCGACCACGTGGGCGTTGGTCATCACCCGGCGCTCGGAGAAGACGAAGCCGGTCCCTTCGAGGACCTTGCCGCAGCTCGGGGCCGTGCCGACGACCTTGACGATCGACTGCTTGGCGCGGGCGGCGACCGGGCTGCCCACGAGGGCCGGGTCCGGGGCCTTGACCTCGGTGATCGGCTCGTTGGCGAACGGGCTGAAGACCTGCGGGAAGCCGTTCTGCGCGAGGACGGAGGAGAAGTCCTGGAACCAGCTGGGCGCCTGCTTCGGCATCACCCGGTCGACCCCGAGCAGCACCGAGGAGCTGCGGACCTCCTTGCCGAGGGTCGGCAGTGAGGTGCCCGCCAGCAGCAGGCCGATCATCCAGGCCACCAGCAGCATCGCCACCACGTTGACCAGGGCGCCGCCGGTGGCGTCCAGGGCGCGCGCGGGCGACCACGTGATGTACCGGCGGAGTTTGTTGCCCAGGTGGGTGGTGAAGGCCTGGCCGATCGATGCGCAGACGATCACGATGACGACCGCGCCGATGGCGACCGCCGTGGAGACCTCGGCGTCCTCGGTCACTCGGCCCCAGATGACCGGCAGCAGGTAGACGGCGACGAGGCCGCCTCCGAGGAAGCCGATCACCGACAGGATGCCGACGACGAAACCCTGGCGATAGCCGATGACCGCGAACCACACGGCAGCCAGCAGCAGCAGGATGTCCAGCACGTTCACCGTCTGTAGCCTCGCAGTTTCGTCACCTGGCCCGTCGGTGGTGACGGGGTCCGGGCCGGGCCCGGAACAGCGCAGCAGGACAGCCAGCGTGTCATGCGCGCCAGTCGAGCGGCACCTGTCTGGTCCTGTCCCAGGGGCGTTCCCATCCCGCGTAGTGCACAATCCGGTCGATCACTCCGGCCGTGAAACCCCAGACCAGGGCTGATTCGACCAGAAATGCCGGACCGCTGTGCCCGCTCGGGTGCACGGCCGTGGCCCGGTTCGCAGGATCCGTGAGATCCGCCACGGGAACGGTGAAGACCCGGGCCGTCTCGGCCGGATCGACCACCCCGACCGGGCTGGGCGCCCGCCACCAGCCGAGCACGGGCGTCACGACGAAGCCGCTGACCGGGATGTAGAGCCGGGGCAGCACGCCGAAGAGCTGGACGCCCCGGGGGTCGAGCCCGGTCTCCTCCTCGGCCTCGCGCAGCGCCGCCCGCAGGGGGCCGGTGGTGGCTTGGTCGCCGTCCTCGGGATCCAGCGCGCCACCGGGGAAGGACGGCTGGCCGGCATGGGAGCGCAGCGTCCCGGAGCGCTCCATGAGCAGCAGCTCCGGCCCGCGCTCCCCCTCGCCGAACAGGACCAGGACGGCGGACTGCCGGCCCGCCCCGCTCTCGGGCGGCAGGAAGCGGCTGAGCTGCTGCGGCCGGACGGTGCGCGCGGCGCCGACGACGGGGTCGAGCCACGCGGGCAGGCCGTCGGTGGTGACGTCGACGGCCAGGCCCGGAACACGGCTGACGGGGCCGCGGCCCGGCGGGCTCCCGGCGGGGCCGTTCCCAGCCTGCGCCGTGCTGTGTGTATGCGTGTGCGTCATAGGCACCCCCGTCGATTCACAACGCGTGTCGTCGGCCATTTCGTTCCGAGCCGGTCCGTCCTGGGAAAGGAATCCGCCCTGAGGGTGAACCTCAGGAATCAATCCGCCCGGGGGTCGACCCGTTGCCGGGCCGAGCCGGGCCGAGGCCCCTCACACGCCTCACCCGTCCCCCAGCGTGGGCGCGGGCTCGCCCGGGTAGTCGGCGGGCGGGCTGAGCCGCTGGCCCGGATAGCCGCCCATCTCGTACTTCAGGAGCTTGCTGGCCTTCTCCGGGTCGGTCTCGCCCTCCCCGTACGACGGGCAGAGCGGGGCGATCGGGCAGGCCCCGCAGGCGGGCTTGCGGGCGTGGCAGATCCGGCGGCCGTGGAACACGACGCGGTGCGAGAGCATCGTCCACTCGCTCTTCGGGAAGATCCCGGCGACGACCGCCTCGACCTTCACCGGGTCCTCCTCGTCCGTCCACTTCCAGCGCCGCACCAGCCGCCCGAAGTGCGTGTCGACGGTGATGCCGGGGACGCCGAAGGCGTTGCCCAGGACGACGTTGGCGGTCTTGCGGCCGACGCCGGGCAGCTTCACGAGGTCCTCCAGACGCCCCGGGACCTCGCCCCCGAACTCGTCCCGGAGGGCGGCCGAGAGGCCGAGCAGCGACTTGGTCTTGGCCCGGAAGAACCCGGTCGGGCGGAGGATCTCCTCCATCTTCTCCGGCACGGCCGCCGCCATGTCCTCGGGAGTGGGGTAGGCGGCGAAGAGCGCGGGAGTGGTCTGGTTGACCCTCAGGTCGGTGGTCTGGGCGGAGAGGACCGTGGCCACCAGGAGCTCGAAGGGGTTACGGAAGTCCAGCTCGGGGTGGGCGTACGGATAGACCTCGGCGAGCTCGCGGTTGATCCGGCGCGCCCGGCGGACCATCGCGAGATGGGACTCGGCCTTCGGCGCGTTGCGCTTGGCTGCCGTCCTGTCCGTGGCCGCCGCCTTGCCGACCGGGGCCGCCTTGGTGATCTTTCCAGTTGTGCCGGGCTCTCCCGTTTTGGCTTTTTTACCGGATTTGCCGGGTGTTGACGATGACACTGCGGACCTCCTGGCCGACTTCCCAACCGGCTTCCCCGGCTCTCCGGGGGAGCAGCCGTGCGCGTCTCCGAGGGAGCCATTCGCGGCAATCTTCGGGCGCGGCCGAGGCTGTTCGCCCACAGCGGAATCGCCGCCCTTCAGCGCCCCGTCAGCCCCCTTGGCCTGCGCTCTCCCCGGCGTTCTGGACACCCGGCCAGCCTAGAGCCAGGCACCGACATCCACCCCTGTGACGGCGTATCCGCCCCCGATCGGCCCCCTGCCGTAGGGTCCGGCACGCCCGTGCGTCAAACTGGTTTGTGATTGATCGCACTGTTTTACCGTCCGGCATGATGGGGACCACGGTTCCCTGGACAGGCCGACAAGGAGAGAACTCGTGGACGACGTTCTGCGGCGCGCCCCGCTTTTCGCGGCGCTCGATGACGAGCAGGCCGCGGAGCTCCGCGCCTCGATGAGTGAGGTGACCCTCGCGCGCGGAGACGCGCTGTTCCACGAGGGCGACCAGGGTGACCGCCTGTACGTGGTCACCGAGGGCAAGGTGAAGCTCCACCGCACCTCGCCCGACGGGCGCGAGAACATGCTGGCCGTGCTCGGCCCCGGCGAGCTGATCGGGGAGCTGTCGCTCTTCGACCCGGGCCCGCGTACGGCGACCGCCTCCGCACTGACCGAGGTCAAGCTCCTCGGCCTCGGCCACGGCGACCTCCAGCCCTGGCTGAACGCCCGGCCCGAGGTGGCCACCGCGCTGCTGCGCGCGGTCGCCCGGCGGCTGCGCAAGACCAACGACCAGATGTCCGACCTGGTCTTCTCCGATGTGCCGGGCCGTGTCGCCCGCGCCCTCCTGGACCTGTCGCGCCGCTTCGGCGTGCAGTCCGAGGAAGGGATCCACGTCGTGCACGACCTCACCCAGGAGGAGCTGGCCCAGCTGGTCGGCGCCTCCCGCGAGACGGTCAACAAGGCGCTCGCGGACTTCGCGGGCCGCGGCTGGCTCCGCCTGGAGGCCCGCGCGGTGATCCTGCTGGACGTGGAGCGCCTCGCGAAGCGCTCGCGCTGAAGTCGCGGCACCGCGCCCCACGCAGCGACGCGGGTCCAACCCGCTCTGCCCGCGAAGGGCCCCGCCGACCGGAGTACGTACCGG
>NZ_JBHXJG010000358.1:0-5498 GCF_042723425.1 Streptomyces sp. NPDC058375
GGAGCAGGACCGGCCCGGTGGACCGGGACGGCTGTCGCGGCTTCGTCGCCGACGTCTGCCGTCACCGTAGTGCGGTGGGAGGTCAGCGCAGAGTGAAGACGGCCGCCGTGCGTCCCGGGACGGTGAAAGTGGCTGATTTCCCGTCGTATCTGGCTCGTTTGACCGTAAGATCCGCACCCTTGGCCTGGACCGGGTGCAGGGCGTACGTCTTCCCGGCCGGTGCGGCGAGCCGCTGGGTGGCGGTGTCCGGCGCGGCGTTGAGGACGACGACGAGCTTCCCGAGGCGCATGGTGATCACGCCGGGGGTCTCGTCCTTGCCGGAGAGCGGGAAGGACAGGGCGGACTGCACCTGGTCCGCGGTGCGCAGGGAGAACTCCTTCTCGGTGGAGCGGATGGTGAGCAGGTCGCGGTAGGCGGCCGAAGCCCCGTCGATCTGCGCGCACTTCGGCGCGATGGTGCCGGTGGCGGCCAGGAGCGGCTTCGCGTACGACCACTTGTCCTGGTTGTCGGCGGCGGGCGGGAGGCCCCGGCCGAAGCCGTTGCCGTCGCTGCAGTCCCAGTGCAGGGCGTTGAACCAGTCGCCGCTGTCGTAGGAGTTGCGGTCCAGGGACTTGGAGCGCAGCAGGTCGCTGCCCGCCTGGGAGAGCGAGGGCCCCTGGGAGAGGACGGAGGCGGCCATGGCGACCACCTGGGCCCTGGCCCGCGCAGAAGCCGTGGCGTCGGCCGGGAGCTTGAAGGCGAGGGCGTCGAAGAGGGTCTCGTTGTCGTGGGCGTCGGAGTAGGCGAGCGCGTCGCCGGGTGCGGCCGCGTAGCCGGCGGGCGCCCCGTTGTAGTCGACGTCCGCGCCCTTGACCGTGCGCCCGGAGGTGTCGGTGAAGGTGTAGCCGGCGAGGTTGCCGGTGAGACCCACCTTGATCAGGTCCTGGTAGTGCAGCAGCCGGGCCTTCTGCTCGGCGCGGGTGCCGTTCGCGGGCGAGGAGTTGGGGTCGGTGTAGAGGCCGGAGGCGAAGCCCTGGACACCGGGGTCCTCGTCGAAGGGGCCGCCGCCGCGCACGGCGTCGCGGGCCCGGTCGGAGAAGGTGGCGATGCCGGTGCCGGCCATGTTCTTCTGGGTGGCCTGGACGAAGCGGGCGTCGTCCGCGATCTCGCCGAAGTTCCAGCCCTCCCCGTACAGGATGATCTTCTTGCCGTCGACGCCGTCCTCGGCGAGCGTGAGCCGGTCCAGCGCCTTGCGGACCTCAAGGATGTTGTCCTTGGGGTGGTGGCCCATCAGGTCGAAGCGGAAGCCGTCGACCTTGTACTCCTTCGCCCAGGTGACGATCGAGTCCACGACGAGCTTGCCCATCATGGTGTTCTCGGGCGCGGTGTTGGCGCAGCAGGTGGAGGTGGCGACGGAGCCGTCCTCCAGGAGCCGCTGGTAGTAGCCGGGCACGATGCGATCGAGGACCGACTTGTCGTCCTGCCCGGAGGCGACGGTGTGGTTGTAGACGACGTCCATGACCGTACGCAGCCCGGCCTTGTTCAGGCCCTGGACCATCTGGCGGAACTCGACCGTGCGCTCGGTGCCGTCCGGGTCGGAGGCGTAGGAGCCCTCGGGGACGGTGTAGTGCAGCGGGTCGTAGCCCCAGTTGAAGCCGTCCTTGGCCGCCGCCTTGCTCACGCACTCCTGCTGCTTCTCGGAGTCGGGGGCGGGGGCGGCCAGGTCGCAGTCGGGGGTCGCCTGGTCCTTCTCCTTCTCCGGGATGGTCCCGATGTCGAAGACGGGCAGCAGGTGGACGTAGCTGGTGCCGGAGTCGGCGAGCTTCTTGAGGTGCTGCATGCCCTTGGAGCGGGTGTCGGTGAAGGCCCTGTACTCACCCGGGTGCTTCGCCGTGCGGTCCGTGACGGAGAAGTCGCGGACGTGCAGCTCCTGGATCTGGGCGTCCCGCAGCGGGGTGGCGGCGGGCTTCTTCAGGCCGGACCAGCCGCGCGGCGCGAGCTTCGGGTCGGTGAGGTCGACGACGAGGCTGCGGGCCGAGTCGGCGGTCAGGGCGGTGGAGTAGGGGTCGGTGACCTTGTTGGTGACCAGCTTCTGGACGGTGGGGGCCCAGACGGTCACGGCGTACCGGTAGGGCTTCCCCTGCCAGCTCTTCTTGCCGGTGACCGACCAGACGCCGGTCCGGTCGTCGCGCTTCATCGGTACGGTACGGCCGTCGAGTTCGAGGGCGACGGTCCGGGCGGTGGGGGCCCAGACGGACAGGGTGGGCGTCGACTTGCGGAAGACCGGGCCGAGTTCGGTGGAAGCGGCCTTCTTGCCGTACAGGTCGTCCAGGATTCCGGCCGTCTGTACGCCGGTGGCGGCGAGCAGGGCCCCGTTGGCTGCGCGCTGGGTGGCGATCAGCTGGCCCCGCAGGGACTCGCGGACGCGGTCACGGTCGCGGGCGTCCACGGTGAACGCCGGATAGTCCTTCAGGTGGGGGAACTTAGCCTTCTGGGCGTCGCTCAGCGCGCCCGGGGTGAGCCGCAGCCACTGACCCTCGTCGGAGAGCGCCCCGTCGACGACGGAGATGCCGCCCTTCTTCGCGTACACGAGCTGCTGGCTGGTGGCGTCGGTGGCCTTCACCTTCCAGACGACGGTGTTCGCGTCGATCCACTGCGCCTCGGCCTTCGACAGGTCGGGGGCCGCGCCGCCGCCGGTCTGCGGGAGGAGGTAGCCGGGCTTGCCGCCGAGCATCCAGACCTCGTGGCCGTAGGTGGCGAGGTCGAGGGACTGGTCGCTGGGCAGGTCCTTCTCGTCGCCCTTGTGCAGGATGTAACTGAGCGAGGTGGCCCCGTCGACGAGCGGCACCTCGAAGGTGACCCCGTAGGCGTCCTTCTTCACCGGCATCAGCGGCTTGGCCCAGTCGGTGGGCTCCTTGGCCCCGGCCCAGGCGTGCAGCCCCCAGCCGTCGTAATTCCCGTCCGGGCGGTGGTAGTTGAGAAGCGCCTTTGTGGTGTCCTGCGGCGGCGTCTCGGGGGCCTCGGCCTGCTGGCCGTCCTTGCCCTGCTCGATCCAGACCTGCCCGGTCACGCCGTGGTCGATGGTCCGCTGCGGCCCGTCCGCCGTGCCGTTCTTCTCGACGGTGTACGGGACGGAGTCGGTGCCCTTCTCCAGGTCGATCCAGGCGAACGCGCCGTATGCGTCCCGCCCGATGAACTCTGCGGTCTTCTCACCTGACTTGAGCTGCCAGCCCTCGTAGTCGCCGTCGGGGCGCTGGTAGTGGACGACGGCCCGGTCGCGCTCGACGGCGACGGGCTTGCCGGGCGGCGGTGCCTGGCCGGCGGTGGTGGAGGCCAGGGCGCTGGAGGTGCGGCCGACGCGGTCGACGACAACGGCCTTGTAGCGCAGGGGCGTTCCCGCCTTCACCGTCGTGTCGAAGTGCTGGGTGACCTTGTACGGGGCGTGGTCGGCGGTGCCGAGGGTCCGCCACTTGCCGTTGCCGATCTGGGCGGCGAAGACGACCCGGTTGAGCTGACCGCCGTCCACGTCGGCGGCGATCTCGACGGTGCCGGTCGCGCCGGCCGCCGGGGCCTTCAGCGAGACGGCGGGCTTGGCGGCGGGCGCGCCCACGGTCCGATCCGCCTTCAGCACGAGGCTGGACAGGGCGGGCACGGTGACGGTGACCTTCTTGTCCTTGCCACTGCGGACCGCACCGGAACCGCCGTAAACAGTACGGAAGTTCATCTCGGCCGACTCGGTGGCGAGCTGGACCTTCATCGGGCTCGTGCCGTTGTTGGAGGCGACGAGGTACTCGTACGGACGCCGGGTGTCGACGCGCGAGGTGGCGTACACCGAGCCGTCCGCGAGCCGCTCGATCTGGGTGCCGTCGCGCAGCGCCGGGTGCTCCTTCGTGAGCTTGGAGAGCGCGGCGATGGAGCGGTAGACGGGGTGGTTCGTGTCGTACGCGTCCGAGGCGTGGGTGCGGTCGGTGCCGAGCTGGTCGTCGTCGAGGTAGTCGGCGGTCTTCGAGGCGAAGAGGGTCTGCCGGGAGTCCTTGTCGCCGCCGACGCCGGTGAAGCCCTGCTCGTCGCCGTAGTAGATCACCGGGTTGCCACGGCCGAGGAACATCAGCTCGTTGGCGAGCCGGGCCCGTCTCAGCAGCTCGGCGTCGTCCGCCTTCGGGTTGTCCTGCTTGAGGAAGGTCCCGATGCGGCCCATGTCGTGGTTGCCGAGGAAGGTGACCTGCTCGTAGGCGTTGGCCTTGTCGGTGGTGTAGCGGAAGTCGTCGCCGTACACCGAGGCGAGCTTGTCGGCGGGCGCGCCCTGGGAGGCGAACTGCCGGGCGGCGTCCTGGAACGGGAAGTCCAGCGTGGAGTCCAGGCGGCCCCGGGTGACGTACGGCGAGGTGACCTCGGTGTCGGCGGAGTAGACCTCGCCGAACATGAAGAAGTCGTCCCGGCCGCGCTTGGCGGCGTAGTCGTCGAGCGCGGTGGCCCACTGGGTCCAGAAGTCCAGGTCGACGTGTTTGACGGTGTCGATGCGGAACCCGTCGATGTCGAAGTCGCGGACCCACTTCTCGTAGATCTTCTCCATGCCCTTCACGACCTCGGGACGCTCGGTCCACAGGTCGTCGAGCCCGGAGAAGTCGCCGTACTCGTTGGACTCGCCGGCCCACGTCGAGTCGCCCCGGTTGTGGTACATGGTGGGGTCGTTGAGCCAGGAGGGCACTTTCTTCCCCGTGCCGGGTGCCTGCACCGGGGTGTACGGGAAGGAGTCCCGGTCGACCTTCTTGACGCCCTCGCGGTCGTCGAAGGGGCGGCCGTCCTGGTCAAGGTAGGGGAAGGCGCCCGTGGGCTTGTAGCCGTAGGCCTTCTCCGCGTAGTCGACGGTGTCGGCGGTGTGGTTGGTGATGACGTCGAAGAAGACCTTCATGCCCTTGGCGTGGGCCTTGTCGATCAGCTTCTCCAGGTCGGCGTTGGTGCCGAAGTGCGGGTCGACCTGGGTGAAGTCGGTGATCCAGTAGCCGTGGTAGCCCGCCGAGGCGTCCTTGCCGGTGCCCTGGACGGGCCGGTTCTTGAAGATGGGCGCCATCCAGATGGCGGTGGTGCCGAGGCCCTTGATGTAGTCGAGCTTCTGGGTGAGCCCCTTGAGGTCGCCGCCCTGGTAGAACCCCTTGTCGGTGGGGTCGTAGCCGTGGTCGAGACGCGAACCGGTCAGCCCGCCCCGGTCGTTGGAGGCGTCGCCGTTGGCGAAGCGGTCGGGCAGCACGAAGTAGAACTGCTCGCGCGTGAGGTCGTGCCGGGCCGACTCACGGGCCAGCTTGGCGTCCGAGGGCGGGGACGGCGGCCGGGGCGAGGCGGCGGCGGCCGCCGGGACGACGGGCAGCAGCGCCGCGCACAGGGCGGCCACCGCCCCTCGTCTGAGGGTCGTTCGGGACACGGAGGGTGCTCCTCGGGGCTTGATCGGTGCGGGGACGGGGCCGTGGGGGTGGCAACGGCCCCGTTGAGTGGGGGTAGGGTCAGACCCGCCCAACCACTGC
>NZ_JBHXJG010000359.1:0-5483 GCF_042723425.1 Streptomyces sp. NPDC058375
AGTAGCGAGAGCGCTTGTGGCGCCCCCGGGCCCCGGCCCGGGGGCGCCGTCATGCCCGTGCGGCGGGGGGCGGTGCCGTGGAACCGCGTACGACGAGGTCGACCGGCAGGCCGCCCGGCTCAAAGGGGCGGCCGTCCAGCACGGCGAGCAGCGCCTCCATGCCCCGCTCCCCGACCTGCTCGGCCGGCAGCCGCACCGTGGTCAGCTCCGGCTCCAGCGCGGTGGCCAGCGCCAGGTCGTCGAACCCGGTCACCGACAGCTCGTCCGGCACCCGCAGCCCGAGCCTCCGGGCGGCCTTGCAGGCGCCGGCGGCCAGGATGTCGTCGTCGCAGACGATCGCGGTGGGCCGGTCCCCGGCGGCCGCCAGCGCCTGTTCGGCCGCCTCGCGCCCCGCCCGTACGTCCAGCGGGGCCCGTACCGTACGCACCGTCGCGTCCCCCGCCGCGCCCAGCGCGTCGTGCAGCGCCCGGGCGCGTACCGCGAACGTCCAGGTGTCCACGGCGGACGCCAGATGCAGGAAGCGGCGGTGGCCGAGCCCCAGCAGATGGCCTGTCACCTGCCGCATCCCGTCGGCGATGTCGACGTTCACATGGGCGGCGGGGCCGGTGTCCGAAGGGTCGCTGTCCAGCATCACCAGCGGCAGATCCGCCCCGTGCAGCGCGCCCAGCGCGTCGGCGGCCATCGAGGACGCGATGACCCCGTCGAGCGCCGCGCGGGCCGAGGCGAACGGATCCCGGGCCGGGCCCGTCCCGTCCGGCGAGGGGTAGAGCACCACGCCGAAGTCGTGCTCGGCGGCGACCGCCGCGGCCCCGGCGTACACCCGGGCGAAGAACTCGTTGGTGAGCGCGGGCACCACCAGCAGCGCCGTTCTGGTGCTGCCGAGCCGCAGGCTGCGGGCCGCCAGATTGGGCCGGTAGCCGAGCTCCGCCGCGGTGTCCCGGACCCGCTGGGCGGTGGTCTCCGACACCCGGCCCGGCCACTTCCCGCCGAGCACCAGGGAGACCGTCGCCTGCGAGACGCCCGCCGCACGGGCCACGTCACGGCTGGTGGGCCGGGCGGGGACGGGCTGCTGCGCGCTGGTCACTCGGGCCTCCGTGCGGGATGTTTCCGTGACGCCGCGAGGTGGACCCGCGAACTGCGCACATGGTACGTATGAACCTCGACGTTATACGTAACACCTCGGGGGCGGCACCGTCGGCCGGGGCGGAGAGGGGCGGGAATGGCCGCGGGATATCTGGACATCCTCCGGGCGCGGCATGCCGCCCGGCTGCTGACGGGCACCTTGGTGGGGCGGCTGCCCAACGGCACCGCGCACATCGCGATCGTGCTGTTCACCCGGGCTGAGGGCGGCAGCTACACGCTGGCCGGCGCCCTCACCGCCGCGTACGGACTGGCCACCGCCGTCGGGCAGCCGCTGCTCGGCCGGGCGGTGGACCTGTACGGGCAGCCGCGCGTCCAGCTCCCGGCCGCCGTGGTCTCCGCGCTCGGGATGGCCCTCCTGGCCCTCGCCGGCCTCGGCTCGCTCCCGCTGGCCTACCTCGCCGTCATCGTCGCCGGAATCGCCACACCGCCCCTGGAGGGCGGCCTGCGGGCCCTGTGGCCCAGCGTCCTCAAGGGCGAGGGCCAGGTGCACCGGGCCTACGCCATGGACGCCGTGGCGCAGGAGATCATGTTCACCGTCGGACCGCTCCTGGTGACGCTGCTCGTCTCGCTCTGGTCCCCGGCCGCCGCCCTGCTCGTCATCAACGCCATCGGCGTCCTCGGAGCCCTGTCCGTGGTCCTGTCCGAGCCCTCGCGCACCTGGCGCTCCGCACCCCGAGAGGCGCACTGGCTCGGCGCCCTGCGCTCGCCCGGACTCCTCGCGCTCCTCGGCGCGTTCTTCTTCGTCGGGCTCGCCCTCGGCTCCATCACCGTGGCCGGGGTGGCCTACGCCGACGACCACGGCCGGGAGTCGGTCTACGGCTGGCTGATGGCCGCGCTCGGCCTCGGCGCGCTGATCGGCGGACTGGCCTACGGGGCACGGCAGTGGGCCGGCGCCCCCGAGAAGCGGCTGCGGATCATCGTCGGGCTGCTGGCGCTGGGCTATCTGCCGTTGACGCTCACCCCCTCGGTGCCCGTCATGACGGCCTTCGCCGCCCTCGCCGGAGTGTTCCTCGCACCGGCCATCGCCTGCTCCTTCATCGTGGTCGACCGGCACGCACCGCGCGGCACGGTGACCGAGGCGTTCTCGTGGCTCGTCACCACGTTCGGCGTAGGCGCGGCAGCCGGTTCGGCCGTCGCCGGACCGGCCGTCGAACTCGGCTCGACCGCCTGGAGCTTCGCCGTCGCGGGGGCCGGGGGAGTGGCGGCCCTGATCGTCCTGCTGACCACCGGGAAGCTCCTGGAGACACCCGTCCGTACGGCCGCCGTCGTGACGGGATCGGAAAATGATCGAAACGGTGCCGTCGAACCCGGTTTCAGCTCGGGCCATAAGGCGTAATGTTCAGTCATGGACCGCCGCATTTTCGGGCTGGAGAACGAGTACGGCGTCACGTGCACGTTCAGGGGACAGCGCCGACTGTCACCTGACGAAGTGGCGCGCTACCTCTTCCGCCGTGTTGTGTCATGGGGCCGCAGCAGCAACGTCTTTCTGCGGAACGGCGCCCGCCTCTACCTCGACGTGGGATCGCATCCGGAATACGCCACCCCCGAATGCGACAACGTGACCGAACTGGTCACGCACGACAAGGCGGGCGAGCGCATTCTCGAAGGCCTGCTCGTCGACGCCGAACGCCGCCTGCACGAGGAGGGAATCGCGGGCGACGTCTATCTCTTCAAGAACAACACCGACTCGGCGGGAAACTCCTACGGCTGCCACGAGAACTACCTCGTGGCCCGGCACGGAGAATTCTCCCGGCTCGCGGACATCCTCATTCCGTTCCTCGTCACCAGGCAGCTGATCTGCGGCGCGGGCAAGGTGCTCCAGACCCCGCGCGGCGCGGTCTACTGCGTCAGCCAGCGTGCCGAGCACATCTGGGAGGGCGTCAGCTCCGCGACCACCCGCTCCCGGCCGATCATCAACACCCGCGACGAACCGCACGCCGACGCCGAGCGGTACCGCCGCCTCCACGTCATCGTCGGTGACTCGAACATGTCCGAGACGACCATGCTGCTCAAGGTCGGCGCCACCGACCTGGTGCTCCGCATGATCGAGGCGGGCACGGTGATGCGCGACCTGACCCTGGAGAACCCGATCCGGGCGATCCGCGAGGTCAGCCACGACCTCACCGGACAGCGCAAGGTGCGCCTGGCCAGCGGCCGGGAGGCCTCGGCCATCGAGGTCCAGCGGGAGTATTACGAGAAGGCCGTGGACTTCGTCGAGCGCCGGGGCATCCGCACCGGCACCGTCGACCAGGTCCTCGAGCTGTGGGGCCGCGCCCTCGACGCGATCGAGGCCCAGGACCTCGACCGGATCGACACCGAGATCGACTGGGTCATGAAGTACAAGCTCATCGAGCGGTACCGGGCCAAGCACAACATGACCATGTCGAATCCGCGGGTCGCCCAGATAGACCTCGCCTACCACGACATCCACCGCCGCCGCGGTCTCTTCTATCTCCTGGAGAAGAAGGGGCAGACGGCCCGCATCTGCAACGACCTGAAGATCTTCGAGGGCAAGTCGGTGCCCCCGCAGACCACCCGGGCGCGGCTGCGCGGCGACTTCATCCGCCGGGCCCAGGAGCAGCGGAGGGACTTCACCGTCGACTGGGTCCACCTCAAGCTCAACGACCAGGCGCAGCGCACGGTGCTCTGCAAGGACCCGTTCCGGTCCGTGGACGAGCGGGTGGAGAAGCTGATCGCCGGCATGTGACCGGGCCGGTTCGTGGGAAAAGGGACACAGTGTACGCCGGGGCGCGCAGCCCCGGCGTACAGCCGTGTCGGTACCCGTGATGCCGCCGGGGCGAAGTCGTAGAGTGGCGGGAGTGCCCGGAGCCCCCTACGCGAGTTGGACTGATGATCCCCACGAAAACTGCCCGGCGTGCCGCCGCTGTACTGGTCGTGCCCGCTCTGCTGATCACCGCCGCCTGCGGTTCCGATTCCAAGGACGACGCCGCTCCGAAGAAGTCGGGGCCCGTCGCCGAGGTGTCCGGGAAGTTCGGCGCCGAGCCCAAGATCGAGATGCCCAAGGGCGCCAAGGTGTCCGACGAGGTCGTGGCGAGCGACGTCTCGACCGGTGACGGCGCCGAGGTGAAGAAGGGCGACATCGTCCGCCTGGACTTCGTCGGCAACATCGAGGCGCTCGGCTCCACCTGGGCCCAGCGGCAGGGCGCCGACCCCAAGGCCCCCCGCGCCCAGGTCGTGCAGGAGGTCGGCCAGCAGGGGCAGATGCTGCCGACCAAGGTCGCGGACGCGCTGACCGGCCACAAGGTCGGCAGCCGGGTCCAGGTCGAAGGCACGGCCGAGGCGATCGTCGGCGAGCAGCTGAACCCGCAGTCCGGGATCAAGCCCACCGACCCCCTGGTCTGGGTCGTCGACATCGTCAACGCCAAGAAGGTCGACAAGAAGGGCGAGGCCAAGGGCGACCAGGCCGCCAGCGAGGCCGGGATGCCCGAGGTGAAGGCCGCGCCGCAGAAGGCCGCGACCATCACCATCCCCAAGGGCGAGAAGGCCCCGAAGGACCTCCAGGAGCAGGTGCTGATCAAGGGCGACGGTGCCGCGGTCAAGGCCGGTGAAGGCCTGGTCGTCCAGTACACCGGGGTGAAGTGGGAGGACGGCAAGAAGTTCGACTCCTCCTGGGACCACGGTGGCGCGAGCGCCTTCCCGATCGGTGTCGGCGGTGTCATCCAGGGCTGGGACAAGGGACTGGTCGGCAAGCACGTCGGCGACCGCGTCCTGCTGACCATCCCGCCGAACCAGGCCTACGGCGCCGACCCCTCCAGCCAGCTGGCCAAGAACAACCTGGTCTTCGTCGTCGACATCCTCGGAACCGTCTGAGACACCCTCGGTACGGTCCGAGCGGCGGGGCGACCCGTGCGAAACTTGTGGGGTTTTCCCCAAGATTCTTTTAGGAGCAGTTCAGTGAGCATCGAGAAGCCCGAGGTCGACTTCCCGGGCGGCGAGCCGCCGGCCGATCTGGAGATCAAGGACATCTGGGAGGGCGACGGCGCCGTGGCCCAGCCGGGCCAGACCGTCTCCGTCCACTACGTGGGCGTCTCCTTCTCCACCGGTGAGGAGTTCGACGCCTCCTGGAACCGCGGCACCCCGCTCCAGTTCCAGCTCGGCGCCGGCCAGGTCATCTCCGGCTGGGACAAGGGCGTGCAGGGCATGAAGGTCGGCGGCCGTCGCCAGCTGACCATCCCCGCCCACCTCGCCTACGGCGACCGCGGCGCCGGCGGCAAGATCGCCCCCGGCGAGACGCTGATCTTCGTCTGCGACCTCGTCGCGGTCTGATCCGTTCCGGTCGCGCGCATGAGCGCATGAGGGCCCCCGCCACACGGCGGGGG
>NZ_JBHXJG010000360.1:0-5470 GCF_042723425.1 Streptomyces sp. NPDC058375
CAACAAGACCGGCCGGTGCGGGCGCCGCGGGTGGCCGGGCAGGCTCCGAGGCTGCCGGCCGGTCAGCGGATGCGGGCCGTGGGGCGGCCACCGCACCACGCTGGTCTTTATCGCAGGGACCACGGGCAGCTGCCCGCCAGCATGGCCCACTCCCGGTCCACCTGACCGGGCACGACACGCCCCTCCGCCACCCAGTGGGCGGCCGGCGCGGCGAAGACCGGCTCGTCCGCCGGAGCGGCAGCCGGCGCCGGAGTCGTAGGGGCGACGGGCGGGGCCGACCGCGGCGTCATCGTGGTCGCGCAGTCCTGACGCGCGAATCCGGCCGCGGTCACTCGTGGCGGGTACGGCGTTCCCGCAGCGCGGTGGGGGCCTGGGCGATGCCAAGGAGAAGCCGGCTTCGTGGAGCGCGATGTGCTGGACGCCCTCGGCGTGGCGGGCTTGCCTTCGCTGCTGCGGGCGTGCGCGAGTTCGGCGGCGCCCAGGGCGAGCAACTGCTCGCGGTCGCGCTCATCGTGCTGGTCAGTGGTGTACCCGGCCAGGACCTGCCGCCAGGTCCCGCTCACCGGCCATGACCGTCGCGTGGGGCGGGAACAGTAGCTGCGTACGCGTCCTGCGGCGGATCGTCCGTCTCCGCCTCGGGGCGGTGAATGCCGAACGGCCCGGGGTGTCATGGGGAGCCCCGAGGACGGGCGCACCCTTCGCACGGTACTCAGCGTCATACATCACGAGCGGTTCCAGGTCATCAGTCGTAGGCCGGGACTGGTTCACCGTATGCAGCCCCAGCCGGGGCGGTGTTGAACCGGGCCGGGGCCGTCACATCCTGTCCCCGGCCCGGGGCGTGGGGTCAGCCGCGGTAGTGACTTCAGGTGAGGGGCACGCCGCGGCCGCCGAAGAACTCGGCGAACTCGGCCACGGGCAGGCTCGCCACGGGCCTGCTCGGTGTGTTCGGACGGGTTACGGAAGCGCACCATGTCGCCCTGACGACCGGTGACGAGCACGAGGTGCCCGCCCTTGCCGGGTGCGGGGTTCTCGGGCCGGCCGATCTCCTCGTGCACGGAGGCCATCACGAGGCGCCCGTCGTCGAGCAGGTCGAGGAGGCCGGCCACGGTCAGGGTCGGGTGCACCTCGACGCCCTCAACCTTTACTCCCGGCTCCCAGGACGCTTCACCGAGACCAGCGAGATGGCCGCGTGGGTGCTCGCCTCTCACTCGGCCGTGGCTCTGTCCAGCGCCACGCAATCAGGCACAGTTGACGGCGGCCGTGGCGACCCGGCACGTGATCGGCGAGGCCAGGGGCATCCTCATGACCAGGCACCGCATCGCCGAGAACGAGGCCTTCAACGCGCTGCGCCGCCACTCGCAGGACCACGACATCAAGCTCCGTGAAGTCGCCCGCCAAGTTACCGAAGTCGGCACCCTGCCCCCGAGGTAGCCGGAGGGGCGGCTCCCCCGGCACGTGACCGAACCGGGGGAGCCTGTGCCAGGCAGACCCCCATGGGGAGCGTCGCCAGCCCGGCATGCCCACCGGGTTTCCCCGCACTGCGTGAATGACACATGCACTCTGAGGTCCGACTGACCGGGTCGCCCTTGCACTCACGGTGCGGGTCCGGTCAGCGAGTACGTACGTCGGCCATCCGGATACGGTGCCGACGGCGCAGCCGGGCGGCGCGAGGGAGACCAAGGTCGGATTCGGGGTCGGCTTACGAGCGGCACGTTTGAGCGGTAAGCCATTGGTCAGGCGGAAGGAGGCTGCCGACCCCGACGGCCCTTTCCGCCACTCAGGTGGGAGCCGCAGCTCAGGCCGGGTCCGGTCTCGGTCAGCGGGATACGGTCGGGTAGCAAGCATCTCGCCCGGCCCGCCGGTGGGAAGGGCACCGGGTTCGCACAGCGGGGGTTCGTCCAACCGAGAGGAAGCCGTGCCTGCCGACTTCGATGTCGTCATCGTGGGGGCCGGAGCGGCTGGGCTGAGTCTGGCGCACCACTTGTGCGCCCCGGGCAGCGCCGCACCGCTGTCGGTCGCCCTTGTCGATGCCCCGCCGGGGCCGCTGCGGGCGCCGCCCCGGACCTGGTGCTTCTGGGAGCCGCCGGGCGGCGCCTACGACTCGTATCTGGCAGCCTCCTGGCCGCAGCTGCGGGTCCGGGCGGCCGACGGGTCCTCAACCGAGTCCCAGCTCGCACAGCTGCGCTACAAGATGCTGCGGTCGGACGCTTTCGAAGCACTGGTCGAGCAGCGGTTGTCTCGCACAGCGGCCTTGTGCCGGATCGAGGCGAACGTGAGCGCCGTACGCGACGCCCCGTCCGACGGTGGCGAGGTCCTGACGCAGGACGCGCACGGCGAAAGCGTCCTCGTGCGCGGCCGCCTCGTCTTCGATTCCCGCCCGCCCCCTCGCCTGCCCCCTGCTCGCACCACCCTCCTCCAGCACTTCACCGGCTGGTTCGTCCGCACCGAGCGGCCCCTGTTCGATCCGGCGACCGCGGACCTGATGGACTTCCGTACGCCACAGCCCGCCCATGGGCTCTCGTTCGGCTATGTCCTGCCTCTGGATGCGCACACGGCGCTGGTCGAGTACACCGAGTTCTCCGCCGCCCCGCTGGACGCCGACGGCTACCGGCGAGCCTTGTGCAACTACACCGACGACATCTTGAAACTGGGGCGACTCCGCGTCACGGCGCAGGAGCACGGCATCATCCCGATGACGGATGGTCACTTCTCGTACCGGCAGGGGCACTCGGTCTACCGCATCGGCACCGCCGGAGGCGCGACCCGGCCCTCCACCGGCTACACCTTCGCCGCCGTGCAGCGGCAGAGCCGGGCCATTGCCGCCCAGCTGCGCTCTGGGCGGCCGCTGCGCATGCCTCTGCCGTACGGGCGTCGGGCGCGTGCGATGGACGCGGTGATGCTGCGGGCGCTGGACAGCGGCCGGGTGGACGGCGCCGACTTCTTCAGCCGCCTCTTCCGCGGCGTTCCCGCCGAGCGGCTGCTGCGATTCATGGACGGCAGTTCGCGGCTGCACGAGGACCTGCTGATCGGCCTGCGGACACCGGTGGTTCCCATGCTGCGCACCGTCGTCGAACTCCCCTTCAGACCCCGGCGTGAACGACCTGTCACCTTGGCTTCCCCCTCACCTATCTCCCCGACCGACCACGAAGAGAGCACCCCATGACCCTGTTGCGCGGTGACGCACTGTCCGCGGCCTTCGACCACGGATCCGCCGCCTACGACCGGCTCGTCGCGGCCAGCCCCGGCTACCACGCGCACCTGCGCCGATCGGCACGTCGGCTGGGTCTGGCGGCGGAAGGACGCGGACTGCGCGTGCTCGACCTGGGATGCGGCACGGGCGCCTCCACAGCTGCCCTTCTCGCCGCTGCCCCGCTCGCCCGAATCACCGGCGTCGACGCGTCCATGGGAATGCTGGACCGGGCGAAGGCCAAGAACGGCCTGGCCGGCGTCGACTTCGTGCACGCCCCGGTGGAGGAACTGGCCGACCGGCTGCGGCCCGGCTCCTTCGACGCGGTGTTCGCCGGATACCTCTTCCGTAACCTCGGCGACCCCGACAAGACCCTCGACCTGGTAAGTAACCTACTCGTCCCCGGCGGCCGCCTTGCCGTCCACGACTACACGCTCAGCGGATCACCCGTCCACCGTGCCGTCTGGAACGCGGTCTGCTCGGTGATCATCCAGCCCGCCGGATGGCTCGCCGGGGACGCCGAGCTCTACCGTCACCTCCGGGACAGCGTCACCGGGTTCGACACGGCGCCCGCCTTCGCCCGGCGGCTTTGCCGGGCCGGCTTCGCCGACGTACGCGTGTCGCCGCTGCCCGGCTGGCAGACCGGGATCACCCACACCTTTACCGCCCGTACCACCGCCGGCGCGGGGGAGGGGCCGTGATCCTCCTGCGGGGCGGCGGCAGGGACGACCGGCGCGGCCGGGACCGGCAGGCGGCGCTCGTGCCGGCCCCCGCCGGCCGCCCCCGGTTCACCGGAGAGGCCCCCACGGTGGCCGTCGTCGGCGGCGGAATCGCCGGGATCGCCGCGGCCACCCTGCTGGCCGAACGTGGCGCGCGCGTCACGTTGTACGAGCGCGAACCGGGCCTGGGCGGACGGCTGGCGGGGTGGCCCACCGAGCTCGCCGACGGCACTACCGTGACGATGAGCCGCGGGTTCCACGCCTTCTTCCGGCAGTATTACAACCTCCGCGGCCTGCTGCGCCGGGTCGACCCGGACCTCGGCTCGCTGACACGGCTGCCCGACTACCCGCTGCGGCACAGCTCCGGCCTGCACGACAGCTTCGCCCGGATCCCGCGCACGCCGCCGCTCAGCGCGATGGGCTTCGTCGCCCTCAGCCCCACCTTCGGCCTGCGGGACCTGATCCGGATGAACCCTAGGGCGGCTCTGCCGCTGCTGGATGTACGGGTACCCGAGGTCTACGACCGGATCGACTCCATCAGCGCCACCGACTTCCTCAACCGCATCCGCTTCCCCGAAGCCGCCCACCACCTGGCGTTCGAGGTCTTCTCGCGCAGCTTCTTCGCCGACCCGCGTGAACTGTCGGCGGCCGAACTGGTGCTGATGTTCCACATCTACTTCCTCGGCTCCAGCGAGGGCCTGCTCTTCGACGTCCCCGACGAACCGTTCCCCACCGCCCTGTGGGATCCGCTGCACGGCCACCTCGAAAAGAACGGCGTCCGGGTCCGGACCGGGTGCCCCGTCCGTGAGGTGCGCCCCCTGCCGGACAACGGCCTCGACATCACCACCGACGACGGCACCGACCGCCACGACGCTCTCGTCCTCGCCCTGGACAGCGGCGGCCTGCGCCGGGTCGTCGCCGCCTCACCGGACCTGGGCGACGCCGACTGGCGCTCACGGATCGCACGGCTGCGCACCGCGCCGCCGTTCCTCGTCTCACGGCTCTGGCTCGACCGCCCCGTGGCGCGGGACCGGCCGGGCTTCCTGGGCACCAGCGGCTACGGACCGCTGGACAACGTGAGTGTCCTGGACCGCTGGGAGGGGGAGGCCTCACGCTGGGCCAGGCGCACCAGGGGCTCGGTCCTCGAACTGCACGCCTACGCCGTCGCGCCGGACGCCGACCGGTCCGCCGTACAGCACGCCGCGCTGCGGCAACTAAACCAGGTCTACCCGGAGACCCGCAGCGCCCGCATCATCGACGAGCGCCACGAATGGCGGGCGGACTGCCCGATGTTCCCCGTGGGCGGCTACCGGGACCGGCCGGGCGTGCGCAGCCCCGACCCCGCCGTCACCGTGGCGGGAGACATGGTCCGCACCGATCTGCCGGTAGCCCTGATGGAACGCGCGGCCACGAGCGGGTTCCTCGCCGCCAACGCCCTGCTGGAAGGGTGGGGCGTACGCGGGCAGACGCTGTGGACCGTACCGCGCACGGGACGGTCGGCCGTCCTGCGCCTTATCTATTCTCTTGGGTCCTCCTGACGGTGGTGGGGTGTGTTTCTTGTATT
>NZ_JBHXJG010000361.1:0-5467 GCF_042723425.1 Streptomyces sp. NPDC058375
ACGGCGGGGCCGATGAGGCCGGCAGCCGCTCTTGAGCATGCCCCGGACCGAGCTCCAGGATGCCGGCGCGCGTAAGGGCGCCGGCATCCTGGAATCCCGCCTGACCAGGCTCAGCCGGGAGGCATTCGCCCGGGACGTCTGGGCACGGACAGCGGCGCTGACGCGGGACGCGAGCGACTTCTCCGACGTCTTTTCCACCTCCGCCGTGGACGAGCTGATCTCCCGCCGCGGGCTGCGTACGCCGTTCCTCCGGGTCGCCAAGGACGGCGCCACGCTTCCCCCGTCGTCCTTCACCGCGCCCGCCGGGGTCGGAGCCACCGTCGCCGACCAGCTCGACGACACGGCCCTGTGGCGTGCGTTCGCGGACGGCGCCACGCTCGTTCTGCAGGCGCTGCACCGTACCTGGGAACCGGTGGCGGACCTGGTCTCCGGACTGAGTACGGAGCTGGGCCATCCCGTACAGGCGAACGCCTATGTCACCCCGCCGCAGAACCGCGGGTTCGACGCGCACTACGACGTGCACGACGTCTTCGTCCTCCAGATCGAGGGGGCGAAGCGGTGGGTGATCCACGAGCCGGTACTGCCGGATCCGTTGCGCGATCAGCCGTGGACCGACCACCGTTCGGCCGTCGCCGACCGGGCCGCCCACGGCACGCCCCATCTGGACACGATGCTCCGTCCCGGCGATGTGCTCTATCTGCCGCGCGGCTGGCTGCACTCCGCGCAGGCCCAGGGGGAGGTCTCGGTCCATCTGACGCTGGGCGTCCACGTCTGGACCCGCTACGCGCTGGCCGAGGAGCTGACCCGGGCGGCCCTCGCGGCACTGGGCGACGATCCGTCCATGCGCCGCTCCCTCCCCCTGGGGACGAAGGGGCCGAAGGAGACGGGGGAGCCGAACGGACCGACTGGCAAGGACAGTTCGTACGGGGACGGGGACGGGGACGGGGACGGGGGCGGGGACGGGGGCGGGGACGGGGACGGGGGCCTGGACCTGGACCTGGTTCGTGAGCGCCTGCTCGCCGCCGTCGCCGAGGCCGACCCCGCCCCGCTTTTCCACCGCACCCGGCGGTCCCAGTCCCGCCCGGCGCCCCTGGGGCCGGTGGGCCAGCTCACCGCGTTGAACAGCCTCGTAACGAGCTCACCGGTGCGGCTGCGGGAGGCGCTGGAGCCACGGCTGGAAGGAACGCGTCTGTTCACCCGCGTCGGTCACCTCGACTTCCCGGCACCCGACCTCGTACCCGTGGCCCGACTGCTCGACGGCCGGGTCCGCACCGCCGGTGACCTCGGCCTCGCGCTCGCCGGACGGCTGCTGCGGGCGGGCGTGCTGGTGCCCGCGGACCGGTGACCACGCCGGAACGGTTCTTCTGCGCCGACGCGGCCCGGGCCCGTGACGACGCGTTCGTCGGCACCGCGCCCTTCGGCTCCGCCTGGGTCCTCATCGAGTACCGGCGCGGTTGGCCCGCCAACGGTTTCGACGGCCTCGACCTCGATCCGGAGACCAAGACCCTCGTTTTCACCGCGGCCCGGGCGAGCCGGGCCCGGATCCTTCTCGTCCGGCGCCATGGACGCCGCCGCCCCGAGGGGAGCGACCGGTGGGCGGTGCTGCACCACGACAGCTCGGGCGCGCTGCGCCAGCAGTGGGGCCGCTGGCACCGCGACCAGGATCTGGCGCAGATCGTGACCGCTCTGGACTCCCCGGGGGTACGGGGCCTCGCCCCCGTCGTCCTCGTCTGCGCGCACGGCACGCACGACGCCTGCTGCGCGGTGCGCGGGCGACCCGTGGGCCAGGCTCTCGGCGCGCGCTGGCCCGACCTGGTGTGGGAGTGCACGCATGTGGGCGGTGACAGGTTCGCCGCCAATGTCGTCGTCGTGCCCGATGGCGTCTACTACGGCAACCTGGACGCCCGGTCGGCGGTCACCGTGGTCGAGGACCACCTCGCCGACCGGATCCGCGCCGACCACCTGCGGGGCTACACCACCCTCCGCCCGCCGCAGCAGGCAGCGGTGGCCGCCGTGCTCCGGCACTTCGGCCCGGCGGGCAGACACGATCACGCGGTCACCGCGACGGTCGCTGATGACGGCGGCTGGCGCGTCCGGGTCAGCGGCCGGGCGCCGAACGCGAGGGTGTTCGACATCGAGGTACGGGCCCGGCGCACGCCGGCGCGCCAACTGACCTGCCGCGGTCCGGCGAACAGTTCCGCCCTCGTCTACGACGTGACGTCGATCCGCGACGGCTGAGCGACCGGCTCCCCCGGGGGCGCCGCGCGGGACGGGACCGGCTCGCGCGACCGCATCGCGGGACCGACGTGATCGTACGGCGCGGCCACGCCGGTCCCGCCCCGGAGCACGCACCCCGTCGCCGTCAGGCGCAGGCCGGGCACAGGCCGCGATAGGTGATCTCCACCGAGCCGACCGCGAACCCGAACCGCTCCTCGTCGGGCAGGTCGCCGATGGCGTTGCCCACCGGGTGGACGTCACGGACCGCGCCGCAGCCGGAGCAGACCAGGTGCTGGTGGGGGCGGCGCGCGTTCGGGTCGTAACGCTTGGCCCGGCCCACGGTGGAGACCTCCAGCACCTCGCCGAGCGCGACGAGCTCGCCCAGGGTGTTGTAGACGGTCGCACGGGAGATCTCGGGCAGTCGTTCGGCGGCCCGCAGATGCACCTCGTCGGCCGTCAGATGCACGTGGTCGCCGTCGAGGACCTCCGCGACGACACGCCGCTGCGAGGTCATACGCCAGCCACGGCCCCGCAGCCGTCGAAGGAGGTCGCTCATCTCGTTTCACCCGCTCCGCTCGGTGGAGGGGCTGGCGGCTCGCGCGAAGGATCCGGCGACGCCACGCCCCGTCGTTATGGTTTTAGCCTGCTTCTTGACTTGGACGAAGTCCATCGTAGGATCGATCTCGGCGACATCCAAGAGACAGGAAGACTCCGGTACGGCAGCAGAGACACGCGACGGAACACCACCGGTCGACCGCGCGGAGCCGCCCGCCGGCCCAGCGCCGTCGTCGTTCCACCGCCCGGGACCGTCCGGTCCGGTGGTCCGTGGGGCGCTCGGGCGGCCCGCGGCAAGACCCGAAACCAGCGTGCCCCCTCTGCACGGCCCGAATCCTCCTCCCCCGTTCAGCGCCCCCACGACCCTCCGGGGCCGGAAGGATCACTCATGACCGAGAACAACGAGTCGCACGTCTACGACCCCGTCGTCCCGGATTCGCCCGAGACGGCCATCCCGGAGGTGCCCGAGGCGCAGGCGGGCGGCTGCCCGGTGGCCCACGGCCGCGCTCCGCACCCGACCCAGGGCGGCGGGAACCGCCAGTGGTGGCCGGACCGCCTCAACCTGAAGATCCTCGCCAAGAACCCCGCCGTGGCCAACCCGCTGGGTGAGGAGTTCGACTACGCGGCCGCGTTCGAGGCGCTCGACCTGCCCGCCGTGAAGCGGGACATCGCCGAGGTGCTCACCACCTCGCAGGACTGGTGGCCGGCCGACTTCGGCAACTACGGACCGCTGATGGTCCGGATGGCCTGGCACAGCGCCGGCACGTACCGCATCAGCGACGGCCGCGGTGGCGCGGGCGCCGGCCAGCAGCGCTTCGCCCCGCTGAACAGCTGGCCGGACAACGGCAACCTGGACAAGGCCCGCCGGCTGCTGTGGCCGGTCAAGAAGAAGTACGGCCAGGCGCTGTCCTGGGCCGACCTGCTGATCCTCACCGGCAACGTCGCCCTGGAGACCATGGGCCTGAAGACCTTCGGTTTCGCCGGCGGCCGCGAGGACGTCTGGGAGTCGGAGGAGGACGTCTACTGGGGCCCGGAGACCACCTGGCTCGACGACGAGCGCTACACCGGCGACCGTGAGCTGGAGAACCCGCTCGGCGCGGTCCAGATGGGCCTGATCTACGTCAACCCGGAAGGCCCCAACGGCAACCCGGACCCGATCGCCGCCGCCCGCGACATCCGCGAGACCTTCCGCCGGATGGCGATGAACGACGAGGAGACCGTCGCCCTCATCGCCGGTGGCCACACCTTCGGCAAGACGCACGGCGCCGGCCCGGCCGAGAACGTCGGCGCGGACCCCGAGGGCGCCCCGCTGGAGGAGCAGGGCCTCGGCTGGCGCAACTCGTACAAGTCCGGCAAGGGCGGGGACACCATCACCAGCGGTCTGGAGGTGACCTGGACCAGCACGCCGACGCAGTGGGGCAACGAGTTCTTCCACAACCTCTTCGCCTACGAGTACGAGCTGACCGAGTCCCCGGCGGGTGCGAAGCAGTGGGTCGCCAAGGACGCGGAGGCGACCATCCCGCACGCGCACGACGCGTCGAAGAAGCAGAAGCCGCAGATGCTCACCACCGACCTGTCGCTCCGCTTCGACCCGGCGTACGAGCAGATCTCGCGCCGCTTCCACGAGAACCCGGAGGAGTTCGCGGACGCCTTCGCCCGTGCCTGGTACAAGCTGACGCACCGCGACATGGGCCCGGTCCAGCGCTACCTGGGCCCGGAGGTTCCCTCCGAGGTGCTGCTGTGGCAGGACCCGCTGCCCGCGCGTACCGAGGAGCCGCTGGACGCCGCGGAGATCTCCGCGCTCAAGGAGCAGGTGCTCGCCACGGACCTCACGGTGGCGCAGCTGGTCTCGGCCGCCTGGGCCTCGGCCGCGTCCTTCCGCGGCAGCGACAAGCGCGGCGGCGCCAACGGCGCCCGGATCCGCCTGGAGCCGCAGCGCGGCTGGGAGGCGAACAACCCGGACGAGCTGGCCCAGGTCCTGCGCGCCCTGGAGAGCATCCAGGAGTCCTTCAACGCCAAGGGCGGCAAGAAGGTCTCGCTGGCCGACCTGATCGTCCTCGCGGGCAACGCGGCGGTCGAGCAGGCGGCCAAGGACGCCGGCGTCGAGGTGGAGGTGCCGTTCACCGGTGGCCGCGTCGACGCCACGCAGGAGCAGACGGACGTCGAGTCCTTCGCCGCCCTGGAGCCCGCGTACGACGGCTTCCGCAACTACGCCGGCAAGGCGGCCCGGCTGCCCGCCGAGTACCTGCTGCTGGACCGGGCGAACCTGCTGACGCTGAGCGCCCCGGAGACCACGGTCCTGGTCGGCGGTCTGCGCGTGCTGGGCGCCAACTCCGGCGGCTCGAAGCACGGCGTTCTCACGGAGCGCCCGGGCACGCTGACCAACGACTTCTTCGTGAACCTGCTCGACCTGGGCATCACCTGGAAGTCGACGTCGTCGGCGCAGGACGAGTTCGAGGCCCGTGACGCGTCCGGCCAGGTCAAGTGGACCGGCACCCGCGCCGACCTGGTCTTCGGCTCCAACTCCGAGCTCCGTGCCCTCGCCGAGGTCTACGCGAGCGACGACGCGCGGCAGAAGTTCGTGACGGACTTCGTCGCCGCCTGGGCCAAGGTCATGGATCTCGACCGCTACGACCTGGTCTGACAGCCTCCGGCCACGTCCGCTCCGGGCGGCGTGGCCGGCATGCTCCAGCGG